>CAKMQO010000168.1 GCA_927911695.1 uncultured Gemella sp.
ATATGCTTAATATCTTTTGTGAGGAGTACAATAATGCTAATAATTCTTTAATTATTAAGAAGTTTGGTACAACTTATAAAATGTTATTAAGAGATGAAATGGCTGAGGTTATTAAGAAAGCTGTTATTTCTAAAAACCTTGTTAAGTTATCAAAAGCTTCTTTAGAAACTTTAGCGATTATTGCATATAATCAACCGATAACAAAAGTTCAAATCGATAAAATAAGGGGTGTAAGTAGTGATTCTATATTACACTCTCTTGTTAGTAAGGAGCTTATTGTTTCTAATAAAACATTAGATACTATTGGTAAACCAAAGTTATATGAAACAACTGATATATTTTTAGATGTTTTTGGATTAGAAAGTTTAGAACAATTACCAAAATCGGAAATTGTTACTAGTGAAGAAATAAATAAATTTTTACAAAATTAGGAGGATAAGATGGCAGAAAGATTGCAAAAATTAATAGCTGCATCAGGATACACATCAAGAAGAAAGGCTGAACAGCTTATTCTAGATGGAAAAGTAAGTGTTAATGGAGAAGTTGTTAAGGAATTAGGTGTTAAAGCTGAACCAAGTGACATTATTATTGTTGAAGGCGTACGTTTACTAAAAGAGAATAAGAGATATTACTTATTCTACAAACCAGAAAAAGTAATTACTTCAATGTCTGATGAAAAAGATCGTACATGTGTAAAAGACTTTTTTGAAAATGTTAATGAACGTGTAGTACCTGTAGGAAGATTAGACTATGATACTTCAGGTGCACTTATTATGTCTAACGATGGTGAGTTTATTAATTTAATAACACACCCTAAGCATAAGATTAAGAAGACATATGTTGCTAAAATTAATGGTAAATTAGAAGATAATCACCTTAGAATTCTTCGTAACGGGGTGAGAATCGATAATTATAAAACTGCTAAAGCGGAAGTTAATGTTGTTAAGAACAAAAACAAAAGTGGTAATACTTTAGTTAGATTAACAATACATGAAGGGAAAAACCGCCAAGTAAGAAGAATGTTTGAAGCATTAGGTTATGAAGTGATTAAATTAAAACGTGAATCTATTGAAGATTTAACGTTAGAAGGATTAAAAAAAGGTGAATATAGACCTCTTACTATTCATGAAGTAAAACGACTTATTAATAAGGCTAAAAAATGGTGAGAAGTAAATAAGAAATTAGGAAGTGATGTATAGTGGCAGAGAGAATATTAATAATAGATGATGAAGAAAGAATAAGAAAATTATTAATAATGTATCTTGAAAAAGAAGGGTATATTGTCGATGAAGCAAGTAATGGTCATGATGGTTTAGAAAGATTGAAATATATGGACTATTCTTGTGTACTTCTGGATGTTCAATTACCTATGTTAAATGGAAAATCTATTTTATCAGAGCTTAGAAAAACTAAGGCTACACCTGTAATAATAATGTCTGCTCAAGCGGATGAACAGAGTAGAGTTGAGGGATTTGAATTAGGTGCAGATGACTATGTTGTTAAGCCGTTTAGTCCAAGAGAACTTATGTTAAGGATAAATGCGATTCTTCAACGAACGAAACGTAGTGTTTTTTATACACCAGAACTTTACGCAAAAGATGTTCTTGTATTTCCTGGATTAATAATTGATGTTAATTCACATAAAGTTATTGTTGATGATACTGAAGTATTATTAACACCAAAAGAATTTGATCTTTTATTATTCCTGGCTAAATCACCGGATAAAGCATTTAAACGTAATGAGATTCTACGTGCTGTTTGGGATTATGATTTCTATTCGGATCTAAGAACAGTGGATACGCATATTAAAAGAGTTAGGAAAAAATTTGATAAAATATCTCCGATAGTTGCTCAAATGATTGTAACTGTTTGGGGTATAGGATATAAATTTGATACATCACAAAATAGTCTATAAAAGGAGAATATATGCTAGCATTTTATAGAAATTTAGCAAAGTTAACTAGAACTGCAAGTAAATTAGCAGGAAAAAAGGGAACAGATTTACCAGGTAAGGTATTGAGAAAAGTAAATGATAATGTCCTTACTAAATTAGCTAGTGATTTCGATGAAATTGTTTTTGTAACAGGGACTAATGGAAAAACGACAACATCAAATCTTATAGGTCATACTTTAAGATCTGCTGGTGAGAACTTTATTAATAATTTTGAAGGAGCAAATATGTTAGATGGTATTATCTCAACGTTTGCTATTCAAGGGAGAAATAATACTAAATTAGCCATTATTGAAATTGATGAAGGTTCTATTAAACGTGTTATGAAATATATTACACCAACAAAATTTGTATCAATAATTTCTTTAGAGATCAAATTGATAGATTTGGAGAAATTGATACTCTTATTGCAACAATTGGAGAACAACTTGAAGGTAAAAAAATCCAGTTAATCTTAAATAGTGATGATCCTTTTGTTACAAGACTTTCTAAGTATGGTGAAGATAATATTTATTTTGGAATTGCAAAGGATGCATATCAATTTTCTGATTTTGGAATTTCTGAATCTAAATTCTGTCCGAATTGCGGTATGGAGTTGGTTTATGATCATGTTCATTATAGTCAACTTGGTTTTTACCATTGTTCTAAATGTGATTTTGAACATCAAAGTGTAAAATACGAAGTAACAAAAGCAACTGTTGAGCCTTTTATTAATATGAGTATTAATAATGGGGAAGCAATTGAGACGAAACTTGCTGGTGATTATAATATTTATAATCTACTTGCCGCTTATTCTCTACTTAAAGAATTAGGGTTATCTGAAGACAAAATTAAAAAAGGTTTAGGAACATATACGCCTACTAATGGACGTATGCAAAGTATAAGTTTTGCAAATGGTTCTACAGTGTTATTAAATCTTGCAAAAAATCCAGCTGGATTAAATGCATCACTAGCTATTGCTAATTCGATTAAGGGAAGAAATAAATTACTTACTGGTACTTAAATGATAATGGTGCTGATGGAATTGATATATCATGGATATGGGATACAGATTTTGATATATTATTAGGTCAAAATATTAACAATATTGTATGTTCAGGAAAAAGAGCAAAAGAATTAGCATTAAGATTAAAATATTGTGGAGTTAACGCTAATGTTGTAGTTAATGAGGCTATACCAGAAGCTGTAGCTAAACTGAAAAGTTATAATGAAAAGTATGCAATTGCTATTCCGAATTACACAGCTTTAGTAGAAACTCAAAGAGAATTGGAGAAATAATTCTATGGATTTAAAATTATATCACTTTATGCCAGATAAATTAAATTTATATGGAGATATAGGTAATGTTATCGCATTAAAGAAACGTTGTGAATGGCGTGGAATTAACCTTGAGATTGAAAATATAACGTCAACAGATGGTGTGAAATTAACAGATTGCGATATGTTTTTTATTGGAGGAGGATCTGATAGAGAGCAGTGCATAGCGACAGAGCAATTTAGTAAGATTAAAAATGAATTTAAGTCTGCTATTGAAGATGGTATTCCAGCTCTTACTATTTGTGGAGGTTATCAATTTCTTGGTGAGTATTATAAAACTGTAGATGGTGACAAACTTCCGGGATTAAATATACTAGATTTTTACACAGAATCAAAAAAAGATGCACCGCGTCTTATAGGTAATATACTAGTTGAATCTGAGAGATTTGGTAATATTGTAGGGTTTGAGAATCATGGTGGAAGAACATATCACAATTATGAAACTCTTGGTAATGTAGTGGTTGGATATGGAAATAATGATGAAGATAAAAAAGAAAATTTCTACCAGACCGTTGGGCGTAATGCTTGAGATGAGAGATGGAGTTGATATTGATGATTTCTGAT
>CAKMQO010000169.1 GCA_927911695.1 uncultured Gemella sp.
TTAGCATCGCCACAAGTAATTATTGAATTAGATAATCTAGAGCCAGATGAAGAGCCATATACTCAAAAAAGAATTAGCAGATTATATTGAAGAAATAGTTGAAGAAATAATCCTGCGTTCATTTGATGTTCTTAGAAAAGCTGGAATAAATAGAGTAAAAGGAAATGTAGTACTAACTGGTGGAACAACACTAATGCCAGGAGTATTAGACTTAGCTAAAGATATGCTAAGAAAAATGAATGTTAGAATTGGATCTCCAAAAATAATAGGAGCTAATTCGCCAGAACTTTCAGTAGTTGTTGGAACACTAACTAGTAGTTACAAAATTGAATCTTTATTTGGTTATCAAGTAACAGATGAAGTACCAACAGTTAAAAAATACAAATTCAACATTTGAAAATGTTTCTGCAGTTCAAGAAATTTCAGTAAACAATTCAAAAGTTGATTCAGCAGTAGTAACTGAACCTCATACAGAAGAGTTAGAGGAAGAAGAGTATTACGAAGAAGAGAAAAAAGAAATAGAAAAAGAAGATAAGAACTTCTTTGATAAAATAACTAAAATGTATAATTCGTTTTTTGAATAACGATCAGGAGGAAATAAAGAATGTTTGAAGAATTTGATCAATCAGCAGTAATTAAAGTAGTAGGTGTTGGTGGCGGTGGTGGTAACGCCGTTGACCGAATGGTAGAAAGTGGGATTCAAAACGTTGAATTTATCGCAATTAATACAGATGCTCAAGCATTAAAACGTTCTAAAGCAGACGTAAGAATTCAAATCGGTGAAAAATTAACTAAAGGTCTTGGAGCTGGAGCTAATCCAGAAGTAGGACGTAAAGCAGCTGAAGAAACTAAAGATAAAATTGAAGAAGCACTAGAAGGAGCAGACATGGTATTCGTTACTTCTGGTATGGGTGGGGGAACTGGTACTGGTGCCGCTCCAATCGTAGCAGGTATTGCTAAAGAATTAGGAGCATTAACAGTAGGAGTTGTTACTCGTCCATTCAACTTTGAAGGTAAAAAACGTCAAGTACAATCTACAGCAGGAATTAATTCACTTAAAGGTGCAGTAGATACACTTATCGTTATTCCTAACGATAGATTATTAGATATCGTTGATAAATCTACTCCAATGATGCAAGCATTCGTTGAAGCAGATAACGTATTACGTCAAGGGGTACAAGGTATTTCTGACTTAATTAACGTATCTGGTACAGTTAACCTTGACTTCGCTGATGTTAAAGCTATTATGGCTGACCAAGGTTCAGCATTAATGGGTATCGGTGTAGCTTCAGGAGAAAACAGAGCTATCGAAGCAGCTAAAAAAGCTATTTCATCTCCATTACTAGAAACTTCAATCGTTGGAGCAAAAGGTGTGTTATTAAACATCACTGGTGGACCATCATTAAGTTTATTTGAGGCTCAAGCAGCTGCAAGTATCGTTCAAGAAGCTAGTGATGATGAAGTAAACATGATCTTCGGTACAGTATTTAACGAAGAGTTAGAGAAAACAGATGAAATCATCGTTACAGTAATCGCTACTGGATTTGAAGAAGATGGAGTAAGTGTTGAAAGAGATATCTTAGCACAACGTCCAGCTCAACCAGAAGCTACCTCATTCACAAGTGGATACGGTAAAAATGAAGTAGAACAAGAAATGTACCCACGTCCAAGAAGAAGAACAAGAAGAGAAATCTAATAAATAAAAAACGAAAAATCGAGTAATTTCCGATTTTTCGTTTTTTTATGTTGTAATGGATGAGAAAGGAGACTAAAAATACATAAACATATTAAATGATAGGGAGTGATTCTACAAAATCAATTTCTGTTGTTCTGAAATCATGATTTTTGAATCACTCCCTGTCTTCTAATCAATTAGAATAAATTTTATTTTAAAATTGATTACATTTTTTAGTGTATTGTAAATAAAGGATTTTTTTTAGTGATAAATTACAAAATTCTATAAGATTTGTTTCATCAATATCTGCATATAAATAGTATATGATTATACAACTGTCAATTTTTGGTTCTTCATTATAACCTCTAACATTTAATAGTGTTAGAGGATTTTTTAGTACTAGATGAATTTTCCCTTCAAGTTCTTCAATATCTATATTAGAATGTTTACTTTCTTTAATTATAGTATGGGCTATCCCACCAAGTATTGAAGTAGCTAAATAATTTATACTACTTCTATAATCTGAATTAATATCAAAGTTAATATCACTTGAAATTGTAATAGTATCATTATTAGTATACAATTTAAAATTATTATTTGATAAAATCCCTCTAAAACTAAGGTCATAATTATTTGATTCGTATAAATTAGTCATACAAATTCCTCAATGTATTTTTAGCTTCATTTAGGCGAGCTAATTTTTTTATCAATTATCTCCATCGTACTTACCGGTCTATTTGCAAATGTAGCAAAACCACAGTCAGGATTTAACCAAATTCTTTCTTTAGGAATATATTGCATTACTTCTTCTACACGATTTAGGATATCTTCTAATGGTTCTATATCGTCTGTTCTTGGATTCATAACACCTAATCCTAGTATACAATTATCCCTTATTAAAGCACTACTGAATAATGAAGATATTTCTCCAGCACGAGGAGTAGAAAACTCTAATGTAAGTATATTAGGAAGAGTTTCTTCGAATAATGGAAGTAGAGGAGTATACGGTCCAGTAAGTAGGATACTTTCATCACGACTCCAATTACCACGACATACATGAAGAGAAACTAATATTTCTTTTTCTTTGGCATAATCAATTACAGATTTAATTAATTTAGTAGCGAACTTTAATTCTTCAGTAGGATCTTTTTTCTCAGATAATGCTGCACACATAAAAGATCTTGTCTTACCTTCAGAAAATACCACTTCGGTTAGTACAGGTTCATCAAATTGAATAACATCTATGCCTATTTTTGCTAATGAATCAATTTCTTCTTTTAATACTTTAATTATGTCTTCTCCTAGAGAATCTTTACTATCGTAATGTTGTTTTGATAGAGCAGGTAACCACATGGACCTAGTTATTAGATAAGGACCTGGTAATGTTGCTTTGATTTTCTTATCGGTTAGTTTTTTTAGTTCAATCATTTCATCAACTACTAGAGGTTTATTATATTTTACTTTTCCTGTACAAATTGCATTTTTTATACTAATTGCAGGAACGTCTAATATTTCTAGTATTTGTTCAAAACCTTGTTTGTCCTCAATATAATCAAACATATCAGCCATACTCATCATTGTAACACCGTCCAAACGTTCAGCAATAAATGAAACATAATTATCACGATTTAGCTCACCGCTAGTGATTATATCAATATAATTATTTTCTTGAAGTTCAACTACATATTTTGTTTCTTCATCTAAGATTTCTTGATATGTTTTTAAGTCGATATTTCCTTTTATTTAATTTTCGTTTTGCGGTTAATAGTTTTTTACTACGAGGCATACTGCCAAGAAGAGAAACTAAGAAAGATGAATTAGTCATAATTATTCACCATGAAACTCTTTAAAAAAATCTAAATATTCATTGGCTTCAGTAAGTTGTTTAAATCCAGAAGTACGACCAGAAATCCATTCTTTTAACCCTTCCATATCCATCATTTCTTTATGCTCAGGATTATTGTAATCCATTTTGTGTAATACTTCTATAAATTTTTCAAAACGAGCTACGTCTAATTCTGGATGTCCTGAGAAGATACAGTGATCAAAGAAATCTGTTTTTGATAAAATTTTCACCTGATTTTCATCTAGAGTTCCATCTGCAATCCATGCATTATAGTTTAAATCTAACATCCATGTAGCAGCTACTTCATCATTTTTTAAAGCTATTGCTGAATCAAGTTCTCCACCGACATGGTCACCATGAAGCCCAACACCGATATCAAATCGTTTTTCAGTATAATCTTTTCCAAATTCTAAACCAAGTTTGTGAAGGTGATTAATAGGAATTAATCTAGCTTGTGGCGAATCAATTGCACCGAAACCTATTGTTTTATTTCTTAAGTCTTGAATAGAGTTAATGTTGCTATTAGCTTTTACTACTAAATATGAACTACGATCGCGGTCAGTATCACGCATAGAACCATTTAAAGCTGTTCCGTTAGTGCGTAGGTGAGTATCTAACCATGCTAAAGGAGAATTCCAAGCCACATCAATTTCTTTAGCTAATAAACCATCAACTTGACCTTTGTAATCTTTGTAATAAACTGGTTCAATAGGGAAGTTTTCATCTTCAAAAAAATTTTGCAATAATTCCCCAAATTACAGTAACCTTAGGATCATAAATAACAGCTCCAACTTTTAATTTTGTCATAATAATCTACCTCATTTCATTAATTTATTTATTTGTTAATAATTGACCGGTTAAAATATTTAAGAAGTCAAGACCGGGTGCCATAACTTGTCCTGCTAATGAGTCACGTAAGAATCGCTCCATATTTCCGTGACAATTATAAGCCTTACCACCGCCTAAACGCATACCAAGTCTTGCATTCTCAATTACTTTATCGCAAGAGAATGCTCTTGCTGAAACAATATTAAGGAATGCATCTACTTCACCATTAACAAAGCTTTCCGCAGCGTTTTTAGATAATAAGATAGATGCTTTTGTATTTTTAAAGATTTCTGCTAAATGTAATTGAACAGTTTCTATATCGCTTAAAGATTTGCCATCAGGATATTTTCTATTTGTTGTGTGATTAACAGCTTCATCTAGAATAGCTTGACTAAGTCCACTGTAAACTGCAGCAAGCCCATTAATAAAGAATGGGACAGGACTTTGAGCTTGTTCATTTCCTTTGCCTTCAGCTCCGATTCTATAATGATAATCTAGTTTAAGATTATTCATGTGCATTTCACATGAGACATTTGAACGCATACCTAAACCATTCCAGGTATTTTCAGCAAAAATTAGTCCATCAGAACCAAGAGGGAATAGCCATTGTTCAGTTTCTCCAGCAGTTTTATACGGAACTAAAGTCACATAGTAATCCGCATAATTACCAGATGTAACCATACTTTTCTTACCATTAAATATTGCAAAGTCTTTTTGATAATCAACAGTTATTTCAGTTGTATTCATAAAATTAGTACCAGTGCCACTCTCGCTGTATGCCAATGCTAGCATTTTTTTATTATCTACCACAGCTTCACAAATTTCTTTTTTTTAATTTGTCACTACCATGATCTAAAATTGTTACTAATCCAACATTATGCATCATATAGCATAAGCCAACCGATGAAGAGTATTCAGAGAATGCTCTACATACAGATTCGTGTTCTACAAGAGTTAGTCCTTTACCACCAAATTCTTTAGGGACTAAAAGACTAAGATAACCAGCATTTTTAATTTTTTCAAATATTACTTTAGGGAATTCTCCATTATTATCTGTTTCTTTAGCATATGGTTCAATATTAGCTATAGCAAATTCTTTAGCATCTTTATAAAAATTATTCATAATATTCTCCTTAAGAACAAGGAACTATTTAAAATTTTAAATACTTAAATAGCAAATAATATTATAAATAGTCCCTTAAATATGATTTGAATTTATATATCAATATAACTATAATATGTATATTACTACATACGAACTATTAAAACTTATAGTTAAATTCTATGGTAATTGTTGACCTGTTATGGCTTTACCTAACCAGATAGTAAGAACATCAACACTAGGTGCCATAATATGACTTGCGAATGCATCTCTTAGATAGCGTTCCATATTTCCAACACGGTTATATGCTTTACCACCACCAACACGCATACCAAGACGGGCTAATTCAATAGCAGCTTCACTAGCAAAAATTCTAGCTGATAAGATTTTAGCTAGCATATCAGCATCTTTATTTAAGAAGCTACGAGCTGCTTCGTTTGTTCCAAGAACTGCTGCATTAGTTTGGCTATAGATTTTAGCAAGATGAATTTGCACTGTTTCAATTTCGCTTAGAGATTTTCCATCAGGATATTTTCTATTAGTAGTATGTGCGACAGCTTCTTCTAGTATTGCTTCGCAAAGACCACTGTAGACAGCAGCAAGTCCTGTGATGAAGTATGTTGCTACAATAGTGAACACTTGGTCAACTCCTGATCCAGCTTGACCAATACGTAGTTCTTTATTTAATTCAACATCATTAATTGCCATTTGGCAAGAAACATTACCACGCATTCCTAGACCATGCCAAGTAGAAGGTTTGAATTCTAGCCCTTCGCTACCTAGAGGGAATACCCAGTTGTCAATTCCACCTTCAACATCAGAAGGAGTAAGAACAAGATAATAAGATGCAAATTCTGCAGAAGTCACCATACTTTTTAGTCCATTAAATACTACTGAATTATCCTTAAATTCAGTTTTTACATCTGAGATGTAGAAGTGTGTTCCAGTCCCTAATTCGCTGTATGCAAGTGCCATAAATTTTTCATTTTCAACAATGTCTCTACAAATTTTTGATTTTAGATTATCGTCGGCATAAGAAAGAACACAGTTTAGTGCAACATTATGCATCATATAACATAGACCTACTGTAGCACTTGATTTAGCAAAAGCACGGCAAGCATCTGCATGTTCTTGCATATCTTTTCCTAATCCACCAAGTTCAGTAGGTATCATAAGTTTGAAATATCCTGCTTTTCCTAACTCTTTAAAGACTTCTTCAGGAAATCTTTCTTGTTCGTCTATTTCTTTTGCAATAGGATCTATATATTTTTTTTGCAAACTCCCTAGCTTCGTTGTAAAATGTTGTCATAATAATGCCTCCTAACATTAATATATCTAATATATTTTTTATACAAAAATTATACCACAAAGAATAATTCGTGTAAATGCTTTCTATATAGTTCTTAAAGGATAGGTAAAAAATAAATTTAT
>CAKMQO010000170.1 GCA_927911695.1 uncultured Gemella sp.
ACTAAAAAACATGAACTTGATTATGATGTATTAGTAGTTGGATTAGGTTTCCAACCTGAAACATTCGGAATTGAAGGTATGGCTGAAAATGCAATGCCAATCGCTGATATTAACGCTGCAGTAAAAATCTCTGCTACATTAGAAGATAACTTCAGAAAATATGCTACAAGTGAAGAAAAAGATGTTAAAGACATCTCTGTAATCGTTGGTGGTACAGGTCTTGCTGGTATGGAATTCTTAGGAGAATTAGTTCACCGTAAAAAAGAATTATGTTCTAAATATGGAATTGATGAAAAATTTGTTAAAATTTACGGATTAGATGCAGCCCCAACATTATTACCAATGTTCACTAAAGAGTATAGTGATTATGCAAGAAAATACTTAGAAGATAATGGTATTGAAATTATCTTAGGAGCTGGAATTAAAGGTGCTACTAAAGACAGCTTCACTATTGAAGTTGACGGAGAAAGAAAAGAACTATTTGCATCTACATTAGTATGGACTGCAGGTGTTCGTGGAAACAAACTTATGGACGAAGCATTCCCAGAACTTTCTAAACGTGGACGTCTTGTTACTACACAACAATTAACAGTACCAGGACTTGACGATGTTTATATCGTTGGTGACTGTGCAGCATTCATCGAAACTGGTCAAGAAAGACCATATCCAACAACAGCTCAGATCGCTAACCAAATGGGAGCATACGTTGGAGCTAGAATCAGTGGAAAACAAGTTGGTGACTTCAAATACATTAACCGTGGTGTAGTATGTTCATTAGGACACAAAGATGGTATCGCAGATGTTATGGGTGGTAAAAAAGCTAAAGGTTTTGCAGCAGCGAAACTAAAAAAAATCATTGAAGCTAAAGCAATTTATGAATTAACTGATTTCGTAACTGCACTTAAAAATCAACGTATTCTTTAAGAATAGTATTAATCAAATTTATAAAGAAGACTCTATGAACATGGGTCTTCTTTATTTTTTGAAATGTATTTTGAATGAATATTAAATATGACGCAATAAATTTGTTATTTATTGAGTTTTCAGCCATGTTAGTTTGAAAAAAAAGTTATAATTATGGTAAGATATAGTGTAGAGAAAATTTAACCAAATAAAGTTATGGGGAAAAATTATGATTTATAAAATAGCAAATACAGCGGAAGAATATGAACAAATTTTCAAATTAAATTATGAAACATTTGTTGAAGAAATTCCTCAACATGAAAAAAATGAAACAAAAAAATTAAAAGATAAATTTCATGATAAAAATATATATATTATAGCGAAAAAGAAAAATGATGTAATTGGGATGATTTCATTATCTGATCAAAGACCGTTTTCGTTAGATCTAAAATTGAATGATATTGATAAATTCTATAAAGGTAGTTACAAAAAACCTGTAGAAATTAGATTGCTTTCAATCAAGGAACAATATAGAAAAACTAAAGTTTTCACGGAATTATTACAAAGAACGTTTAATTATATAATTCAAAATGCATACGACATTGTTTTTATTTCAGGTACAACACGCCAGGAGAAATTATATAATCACATAGGATTTGTGAAATTCCATGAAAATGTAGGGACAAAAGAGGCAGAGTATATGCCTATGTATCTTAGACTGGATAATGGTAATAAAGTTATTGAAAGATTGGCGAGAGCACAAAGAATAAACTTCTTACCAGGTCCAGTTGATTTATCTGAAGATGTAATAGCAAAATTATCTAAGCAACTATACTCACACAGAAGTAGTGAATTTGTTGCGTTGACTAAGGATACATTAGCGAAGATTGAAGGTATTTTAGATGTCAAACAAGCAACGATATTGCATGGATCAGCTACACTAGCTAACGAAGCTATTATGGCTCAATTAAAAGGAAGAAATCTTATAAATGGGCTAGTTTTAGCTAATGGCGAATTTGGTAATAGGCTAGTTCGTGAAACAAAGAGACATGGGCTTGATATAGAGACTTATTCTGTAGGATTTGGAGAAAGCTTTGATCTTGATGTACTATCGGATAAACTTAAATCTGGAAACTATGATTTTGTTTATGTAGTTCACAACGAGACTAGTGTTGGAATATTAAATGATTTAGATGAAATTACTAGAATAGTTAAAGAAAATAACTTAGTCTTAGCAGTGGATGCAGTTTCAGCAGTAGGAGCTATTAAATATAGCTATAAAGATGTTGATTATGTAGCTTGTTCATCTGGAAAGGCATTTTGTTCTGTAGCAGGTTTAGCAATAGTTGGTTCTAACTGTGAGTTAGTTCCTTTAGAAAACACACCGTTATATCTAGATTTACACTATGCAAACAAACTTACATCTATACCTTTCACTCAACCATCGATTTTAATGGAAGCTTTAAACACAGCATTAGATGCTTTTAAAACTGATGAGAGATATGAAAAGGTACAAGAAAAATATACATATATGAAGGAAGGATTAAAGCAATTAAATCTTCCAATTATGAAATTTAAAGAAAAAGAAGTTTCTCCAGTAATAATTACTGTAGAACTTCCTGAAAGTATTTGTTCACTTAATGTAGGTTCTTCACTTGCAATAAATAATATTTTTATTCATTACAAGAGTTCATACTTACAAGAAAGAAACATTATACAGTTTTCATTTATAAATATTAACACAACAAAAAATGAAATAGATTACACATTAAAATATATTAAAAACAAATGATAGGAGATTATTAATGGCAGTATTTAAAAGTATTTTACCAAAGAAAATTCAAAGGAAATTCCAGTAAGGGAGAACACTCAAGTATTATATGTTGAAGCTGATGGAGTACCAGCAGTAAGAAAGTATTTAGATGACAGAAACTACAATGTTGAACTTGTTCAAGAATTAAGCGAAGCATACTTAGAGTTTGAAAAACAATCTGAAGACTTTAAAGTGGAGAAAGTTAATGGATAAGATCATTAAAAAAAAATGAAGTAGGTGTAGCTGCCATTGGTGGTCTAGGGGAAATTGGGAAAAACACCTATGCAATCCAATATCGAGATGAAATAGTTATTATCGATGCTGGAGTTAAATTTCCTGGAGATAATATTCTAGGAATTGACTATGTAATCCCAGATTACTCATATATTGAGAAAAATGTGGACAAAATTAAAGCATTAATAATTACTCACGGTCACGAAGATCACATCGGTGGATTACCATTTTTACTTAGAAAAGTAAACTTACCAATCTATGGTGGACCTTTAGCTATTGGTCTTATAAGATCAAAACTAGAGGAACACAATTTATTGGCCAAAGCTGAGTTAAAACGTGATAGATGAAGATACAGTGTTGAGCTTTAAATACCTTAAAGTTTCATTCCATAACACTACGCACTCAATTCCTGATTCATTTGGAGTAATTGTTAATACTCCACAAGGAAATATTGTTCATACAGGGGACTTTAAATTTGATTTTACTCCTGTTGGTCAAGGATCTAACTTACATAAGATGGCAGCGATTGGTGAACAAGGTGTATTATGTTTACTATCTGACTCAACAAACTCAGAAAGAACAGAGTTTACCCAAAGTGAAAAAGAAGTAGGGAAAACTATCTCTAATATACTTCGTAAAGAAAAACATAGAGTTATATTCGCTACATTTGCTTCGAACGTATATCGTGTAAAACAAGTAGTAGAAGCGTGTATTGAACATGGAAGAAAGATTGTGGTATTTGGTCGTTCTATGGAGAAAGCTATTAAAATTGGAACGGAGTTAGGTTATATTAAAGCACCTAAAGAAACGTTTGTTAATAGTAAATATCTAAACCAAGTAGATCCTAATAAACTACTTATTTTATGTACAGGTACTCAAGGTGAAGAACTTGCAGCATTAAGTAGAATCGCTAATGGTACGCATAAGAAGATTACAATAATGCCGACTGATACTGTAATTTTTGCAAGTTCAGCTATTCCAGGGAATACATTGTCTATTAATAAGAATATTGATTTATTATCAAAACTTGGTGCCAATGTTATTACATCAAGTGTAAATAATGTTCATACATCAGGACACGGTTCAAAAGAAGAACAGAAATTAATGTTTAGACTTATTAAGCCTAAGTATTTCATGCCAATACACGGTGAGTACAGAATGCAAGTTATTCATGCTCAAACAGCGGCTGAATGTGATATTCCATTAGAAAATTCATTTATTATGGAAAATGGCGAAGTGCTAGCCTTAACTAGTGATAGTGCTAGAATTGCTGGTAAGTTTGATGCATCTGATGTATATGTTGATGGATTAGGAATTGGTGATATCGGTAGTGTTGTAATTAAAGATAGAAAAGAACTTTCTGAAGAAGGTGTTATCGTAGTTTCAATTGCAATTGATTTTAAAAATAAAAGACTAATGAATAATCCAGATGTAATTAGCCGTGGATTTGTAAATGTAAATGAATCTACTGAACTATTTACACAATCTAAAGTAATAATTAGAGATGCTGTAATAGCAGCATTAGAAAATGAAGAATGTGGTGTTTACCAAATAAGACTACAAATTTTAGAAGCTTTAGGAGAATTTTTAGAAAGTGAAATAGGAAGAAAACCTGTTATATTACCTACAATATTGGAGGTGTAAATATGAAATACAGAAGTGTATTTGATATTATAGGACCTGTAATGGTAGGTCCATCAAGTTCGCATACAGCTGGTGCAGTGCGTATTGGTCTATTTACAAGATATATCTTTGGTGAACAACCAGAAAATGTAAAAATAACATTATATGGTTCATTTAAAGAAACGTATAAAGGGCATGGAACTGACATAGCATTAATAGGTGGATTATTAGGTTATAACACATCTGATAAACGTATAAGAACGAGTATGGAAGATGCAAAATTAGTGGGAATGGAGTTTGAATTTATAGAAAGTGGAATTGAACACATTCATCCTAATACTGCGAAAATAGAAGTTGAAGCAGGTAGACATAGTTTAGATCTTATTGGGAAGTCAATAGGTGGCGGGAAAATGGTAATCTTTGAACTTCTAGGTTTCGATGTGAATTTATCAGGAGATTTTCCTAGCTATTTCATATTTTATAAATTTAAAGATGATGCCAAAAAGATCTTTCGGTACAAATTGAAGAAATATTCGGTGATTTAAAAGTAAATGAGATGTATTCTAGCTCTATTTTAGAGGGAATAAACTTATTAGTGGTAGAATCACAAAAAGAATTAACTGAAGATAAGATTAAGAAATTAACTGAACTAGATTATATTAATGAAGTAAAATTTGCAGATAGATTGTAGAGGAAACAAGAATGTTTACTAGTTTAGCAGAAATAGTAGAAAAATCAAAATTAGAAAATAAACCAGTTTCTGAATTAATGATAGAACAAGAAATTGAAGTGAATGGAGTTACACGTTCTGCAGTTGAAAAATTAATGAAGAGAAATCTAAATGTAATGATGCAAGCTGTTGAAGAAGGTTTGGCAGGTGTGAGTTCCAAAACAGGACTTACTGGAGGAGATGCCAAGAAGCTTCAAGAATATATAGATAGTGGTAAGTCAATTACAGGTGGTGATTTTTTAAACGGAGTAGCAGCAGCAATTGCAACTAATGAGGTGAATGCCTCGTTAGGTTTAATTTGTGCAACTCCAACTGCTGGTTCGGCTGGAGTTCTTCCAGGTTGTATTCACTCACTTAAACAAAAATTCGATATTGATGAAGAAACACAATTAAAAATGTTATTTACAGCCGGAGCTTTCGGTTTTGTAGTAGCGAATAATGCTTCTTGTTCTGGTGCAGAAGGTGGTTGTCAGGCGGAAATAGGTTCTGCAAGTGCAATGGCTGCGGCAGCTATTGTTGAAGCAATGGGCGGAGATGCTGAGATGAGTGCCCATGCATTTGCCATAGCATTAAAAAATATGCTTGGTCTTGTGTGTGATCCTGTAGCGGGGTTAGTAGAAGTACCCTGTGTAAAAAGAAATGCAGCTGGAGCTTCAACAGCACTTATGGCTGCTGACTTAGCATTAGCAGGTATAAAGAGTAGAATCCCTGCTGACGAAGTACTAGAAGCGATGTATAAAATAGGATTAGAAATGTCCACGACATTAAAAGAGACTGCTAGAGGTGGTCTTGCAATCACAAAAACTGGAGAAAAATATAGGAGTTTATTATTCGGTAATGATTAATATTTTAGAAAAATCAGTAGGAACTATAAAAGGTGTTGGAAAGAAATATTTACAAACTTTGAACGAACTAGAAGTTTATACTATTCGTGATATTTTGTATAATATTCCTTATAGAGTATCTAGTTCTACTGATTTTTCTTCTTCAGTAAAAGATAATGAAAAAGTCATAACGACTGGAAAAGTAGAAACTAGGGTAAGTACCCAGTTTTATGGAAATAGAAGAAGTAGGTCTTTTTTCACATTATCAACCTCTTCTGGTAGTATAAAAATAGTATTTTTTTAATCAACATTACTTAAAAAAAAACCTAATTGAAGGTAAAGATGTAGTTGTAAAAGGTACGTATAATGCTGCGAATAATACAATAACAGCTTCGAGCGTAAGTTTCAATGTTGTTGATGAAAAGCCAAAAGGTGATACTATTGAAGTCTTTTACCATCTTAAACAGGGTATAACGCAGAAAAAATTTACAAAGCTTGTTGAAGAATCGTTTAAAATGATAGATAGTGAAAATGTTATCTTAGATTTAGTTCCTGAAAATTTTAAAGGGATTTGGAAATTAGATAAGATTTTATATACGTTACATTATCCAAAAAATTCTGAGGAATTTGACAAAGCGAAGAAGATGTTTGCATTTCATGAGTTGTTTAACTACCAGTTAAAATTACAGCTTCAGAATATAAATAGTAGGATAGAGGATAATAAATATTGTGTTGGAGTAAACAATAAAGATATCGATGAATTTAAAAATAGTTTACCTTTTACGCTAACAGGAGCTCAAAGTCGTGTTATTGATGAAATAGTAGATGATTTAAATAATCCTTATAAGATGGACAGATTGTTACAAGGTGATGTTGGTAGTGGTAAAACCGCAGTAGCAGCAGCGACTTTATATGCAACAATAAAAGCAGGTTATCAAACAGCAATTATGGCGCCAACTGAGATATTAGCGAACCAGCATTTTGAAACATTTTTTGAATTCTTTAAAGATTTGAATATATCTGTAGCTCTTTTGACTAGTAGTACTCCTAAGAAAGATAGAAATACTATTTTAAGTCTACTTGAGGTTGGTGAGATAGAATTATTAATTGGAACTCACTCTTTAATTCAAGAAGATGTGAAATTCAATAATTTAAAATATGTAATTACCGATGAACAACATCGTTTCGGTGTGAAACAACGTCAATTATTAAGCAACAAAGGAGAAGCTGTTAATTCATTAATGATGACAGCAACTCCAATACCACGAAGTTTGGCAATTACTTTAATTACAGATATTAAAGTATCTACAATTGATGAGCTACCGGCGGGTAGAAAAAAAAGTTCAGACTTATAAAGCTACTAATAAGAGTTTTTATAAAGTTCTAGATAATATTCGTATGGAACTTGATAATGGAAGACAAGGTTATGTAGTTTGTCCATTAATTGAAGAATCTGAGAAAATGGATCTTCAAAATGTAGAGGAAACATATGAAAATATTAAAAATTATCTACCAGATGATTATAAAATTGCAATTCTACATGGTAAAATGAATAATAAAGAAAAAGATGCAATTGTAGAGAAGTTTCTAAATAAAGAAATACATATACTTATTTCCACTACTGTAATAGAGGTTGGAGTAAATGTTCCAAATGCTACATTTATGATTATCGTAGATGCACATCGTTTTGGTCTTGCCACATTACATCAGCTAAGAGGACGTGTAGGAAGAAGTAAATTTCAGTCTTATTGTATATTAGTGACTGATTCGAAAAGTGAACGTATAGATATAATGTGTTTAGAAATGATGGTTTTAAAATTGCAGAATTTGACTTAAAACAACGTGGACCTGGTGATTTTTTTGGAACAAAACAAAGTGGTGTACCAAGTTTTAAAGTTGCTGATTTAATTAATGATGTCGATTTAATGTACTTAGCGAAAAAATTAGCGGTAAAAATTATAGAGGTAACTGATAATAAAGAAAGATTATTACAGTATGTTGGATTAAAAGAAACGATAATATAGGAGGATGCAATGAATAAGAAGTTTAAAAATGCTTTTTTGAATGTTCTTATCGTGGTACTGTTGTGTACATCAGTAGTATTGATATTCAAAAATCAAATTAGAGAATATTTAACAGGTAATGCCAATGATAAGATTATTACAGCATATAAAAACAATAAAGGTGAAGTAGACATACCTTGGTGGCAAAAAATGTTCACAGATAATGAGTCAAAAATTAAATTAACAGACTCAATGTTAGGAATTTTTAAAAATTGATAGTGTAGATATAGAAGAACCAATCTTCCAAGATGTTACTGAAATCAATTTAATCAATGGAGTAGCAACATCACAAGAGCCATCAACTTTAGATGCTCAAAACGTTGTTATCGCAGGACACAGTGTTCAAGGTGTTGGAATAAGATTTAATAACTTAAACAAAATAAAAAATGGTGCTAAAATTCAAATTATTTCAAAAGATAAATTGCGTACATACGAAGTAAATAAACTTTATGATGTAGCACCAACACAAGTTGAAAATTTTTAGAACAACATGAAAAATGGAGCCGAAAATATTAAAAATTATTTACATAGTGATAATTTTTAATCCACAAACAGGTGAATGGGAAAGCCGATTTGTAGTAGAAGCAAAAATTAATAGGAGAAGAAAAGTGCATTA
>CAKMQO010000171.1 GCA_927911695.1 uncultured Gemella sp.
TCTAACTTCCCAACATGCTTTACTAATTCAACAAAATCCTTTGCTGATTCAATATTTTAACTTTTCTTTTAAATCTTCTATACTTAAAACTTTTTCTTCTTTAAATATTTTTCAATTTTTTCTAACATATAATCCTCCTTAATTTAGATTATACAACATATAATTATTTCTATAAAAATAAACCTAAAATGAAATTACATTTTAGGTTTATAATCTTTAGTCTATAATTTAACCAAGTAAGACACACTAGTGATATAAAAAATATTAGTCCTAGTACTACTGTAATTCTTTGTAAAACTAATTCAGCACCTCTTACTTTTTGTTTTCCAAACAGTTCTTCTGCTCCACCAGTTAATCCAGATAGACCTCCAGATTTACTTTCTTGTAATAAAACTACTACAATTAGCAGAATACTGCTCACTATTGCAATTGTCATTAAAAAAGTGTGCATACTCTCCTCCTAAAATAATCATTCGTTAATACAATACAACTTATATTAACACATTTTTTCAAAAAAAGCAAATTTATTAAACAATCTTAGTGAAGATAATTCTTCCTGAAGATGTTTGTAAGACACTTTGTACTTCTACTTCAACAGTTTTACCAACTGAACGTTTCCCATTTTCAACGACAATCATTGTCCCATCTTCAGTATAAGCCACACCCTGATTATTTTCTTTACCTTCTCTTAAAACTTGAACTTTCAATCTTTCCCCTGTTGTTAACATCGGTTTAACAGCGTTACTTAAATCATTTACATTTAAAACTTTAATCGCCTGTAAAGTAGCAAGTTTATTAAGGTTATAATCAGTTGTAATAATAGCACATTTGTATTTTAAAGCATAATCTATTAATAAATTATCAACACCCTTATGCTCATTATATTTGTACTTGTTATCAATTTCAAGATCAATTTCTCTCATTTTTGAAGATGCTCAACACAATCTAAGCCTAATCGACCTTTGGCACGTTTTAATGGATCTTCTGAATCAGAAATCAGTTGTAATTCTTTTAGAACAAATTCTGGAACAATAATCTTACCTTCTAAAAAACCAGTTTTCGCAACATCTTGAATACGTGAATCAATTAATGCACTCGTATCTACAACTTTTGATAAAATTTTCTTTGTGTTAACTTTTGGTTCTTTTTCTTTAGGTTTGTTCCCAAATTTGAATGCCGTAAAGATATTTAAAAATTCTCCTTCACGTCTATATCCTAATACCAATCCTAAGTATCCAAAGACAATATATACTACAGCGGAAATAATTCTTCCCATTATTCCTGCACCTGCTATAACATCTACCCCTGATGAAAGTAAACTTGCTAGGAGAAGACCAAGAATTAATCCAATAGTAGTAAATACAATTTTTTGGATTGGTGTATTTGTTAGACGATCTTCGATTCTTTTTAACATTGCTACGAATCTATCTGAAAATAATAAAGACACTAATACAAAAAACTACTGTAGTTCCAATTGTAACAATAAGTCTTAACATCGTCTCACTCAATGATGCAAAAATATTATAGTATATCAATGCACTAGTTGAAAGTGTTCCTACTGTTATTCCTAGAAAAAAAGGAAATAATAATTAAAAACTTTTTTTCAACATAAAAAATCACTCCTTTTATTATTTAATTTGAAATATAAAATTATTAATAATGCTTTAATAATAATACATTAGAAAGTATAGAGATATAAAACATCTCTCCTATATTCTACTACATTCTACTTAAAATTAACATAACTAAATCAAAAAAATTAAAGTTTTTTTAAAATATTTTTATAAATTAAAATACTAAGAAATGAATAAAGAAAATACATCTAGTTTTCTCTCTATTCATCTCTTATATTTATTAAAATACATTACTGAAGGCTATATCTAAGCACTCTCTAATATCCTTTACAGGAACTATCTCAATCCCGTCAGGAAAATCAGAATTCTTCATATTTCCTACTGGTACAATTACACGTTTAAAACCGTGTTTTTTTGCCTCATTGATTCTTTGTTCAATTCTGCTAACTCTTCTAACTTCTCCTGTTAAGCCAACTTCTCCAATGAAACAATCATTCATGTTTACAGCTATATCTTTAAAACTAGAAGCCACTGCCATAACTACTCCTAAATCTACTGCCGGATCATCAATCTTAACTCCACCAGAGACTTTAACATAAACATCTTGTTGTTGTAATAAATAACCAGCTTTTTTCTCTAATACAGCCATTAGTAATATTAACTTATTATACTCTAATCCAGTCGAAATTCTTCGCGGATTATTAAAAGCTGTTGGTGTAGTTAATGATTGTATTTCTACAAGAAGTGGTCTACTGCCTTCCATAGTACTAATTATAGTCGCTCCAGCAAGATTTTTACTTCTTTCTTCTAAAAACATTTGAGACGGGTTAGCTAAATCTTCTAATCCACTATGTTTCATCTCAAAAATTCCAATTTCATTAGTTGAACCAAAACGGTTTTTAACCGCTCTAAGTATTCGATAACTATGTTGACCCTCACCTTCAAAATACAGAACTGTATCTACCATATGTTCTAACATACGTGGACCCGCAATAGTTCCTTCCTTAGTAACATGCCCAACTATAAATATTGCTATATTTAAACTCTTAGCAATTTTCATCAATTGTTGAGTACATTCTCTAACCTGAGTAATACTACCTGGAGAATTTTCCATATTAGGATTATAAATTGTCTGAATTGAATCAATTACTAAAAACTGAGGTTTTATTTTTTTTACCACTTGATAAATTAAATTAAGATCAGTCTGTGCATAAACAAAAAGTTCATCTGTATTATTCTTTAATCTATCAGCTCTTATTTTAACCTGTCTTACTGACTCTTCCCCAGTTACATATAGCACATCATGTTCTTTTGCTAAGTATGCTGAAATCTGTAGAAGTAATGTAGATTTCCCAATACCTGGATCTCCTCCTAAAAGTACTAATGATCCTCCTACAACTCCTCCACCTAAGACCCTGTTTAATTCACCACTATCAGTAAGTGTTCGAGGTACATCCTGTGTAGAAACTGATTTTAGTTTCCCAGCTTCTACACGCTCTGTATCGTTTGTTTTAACTTCAAATTCTGTATGTTTTGTCGCTTTTTTTGTTTCGACTACTTCTTCCATAGATGCCCATTTTTTACAATTTGGACATCTCCCCATATATTTCAAACTTTGGTAACCGCAGGCATTACATTCGTATTTAACATTTACCTTAGCCATAACTACCTCTTAGTCTTCTTTACAACAAAACTATCTCTCTTATAATCAATATTGATTGTTCCTGTTAATTCAGGATTTTGTAACAGTTCTTCACTTAGTAAATCTTCAATATTTTTTTGAATACTTCGTTTTAATGGACGAGCTCCGTATTCTTTTATACTACCATCTTCAACAATTTTAGCCATTGCTTTTTTCGTAAGTTTAATAGTGATATTTCTATCTTCTAATCTCTTAGATAGACCATCTATTAGTAATTCAGAAATTTTTTTCCAACTCTTCTTTTTCTAGAGTTTTGAAGACGATTATATCATCAATCCTATTTAAGAATTCTGGACGATATTGTTTTTTCAATGCTTCCATCATAGTGTTTTGAACATTCTTATAATCATTCTTAATAGAATCACTACCTCCAAAACCTACAAATTTTTGATCATTAAGTTCACTAACTCCGACATTTGAAGTCATTATAATAATTGTATTTTTAAAATCAATTACGCGTCCTGATGCATCAGTTAAACGCCCATCATCTAGTACTTGTAGAAGGATATTAAAGATTGATGGGTGAGCTTTTTCAATTTCGTCAAATAGAACTACTGAATATGGTTTTTGACGAACCTGTTCAGATAATTGTCCTGCTTCTTCATATCCAACGTATCCTGGAGGCGCTCCTACCAATCTACTAATAGAGTGCGGTTCCATATATTCACTCATATCTATACGAATCATATTATCTTCTGAGCTAAATAAAGCTTCTGATAAACTTTTAGCAAGTTCTGTTTTCCCTACTCCTGTAGGTCCTAGGAAAATAAAACTTCCTATTGGTCTGTTTGGTGCTTTAAATCCGCTTCTTGCTCTTCTAACAGCTTTAGCTAAACTAACTACAGCCTCATCCTGCCCAATAACTCTCTTATGTAAAATTTCTTCTAGTTTTAGCAGACGTTCACTTTCAGATTCTGTTAATTTTGTGACTGGAACTCCTGTCCAAGCTGCAAGAACTTCTGCTATGTGTTCAGAAGTAATCTTAATTTTATCTTTTGATAAGCTGTCTTGCCAAGAAATTTTGAATTCTTCAATTTTACTAATTACCTTATTAACTTCATCACGTTTTTAGCTGCTATTTCAAATTCTTGGTTAATAACAGCTCTGTCTTTTTCTTTATTTAATCGAGTAAGCTCGTCTTCATACTCTTTTAATTTATCTGGTGATTTATAATATCTTAGTTTAACTTTAGAACATGCCTCATCTATTAAATCTATTGCTTTATCAGGTAGACATCTGTCTGTAATATAAGTTGTACTTAATTTTACAGCTGAGCAAATTGCTTCATCTAATATTTCTACATCATGATGTTCTTCATATTTATGTCGTAGTCCTTCAAGAATTTTAATAGAATCTTCAGTACTTGGTTCTTCAACCTTAATTGGTTGGAAACGACGTTCTAAGGCTGCATCTTTTTCAAAATATTTTCTGTATTCTTCAGTTGTTGTAGCACCGATACATTGAATTAAACCACGAGATAAGGCAGGTTTAAGAATATTTGATGCATCAGCACTTCCTTCACTACCACCAGCTCCAATAATCGTATGAATTTCATCTATGAATAAAATAATATCTCCTGCATCTTCAATCTCTGCAATTATATTTTTTAATCTTTCTTCAAATTCACCACGATATTTAGTACCAGCAAGTAATGTACCCATATCTAATACCATTACTCTCTTTCCTAATAAATTACTAGGAACATTCTGCGAAACGATTCTTTCTGCTAAACCTTCAACTATGGCTGTTTTCCCTACTCCAGGTTCTCCAATTAATACAGGATTATTTTTAGTACGTCTATTTAAAATTTCGATCATACGCGTAATTTCTTTATCACGTGCTAATACAGGATCTAGTTTATTATTAAATGCATCTCTAGTTAAATCTTTCGCTAAAGAATTTAATGTTTTAGTTTTTGAGGAACTATTCTCAGATTCTGCAATTTTTTTAAATCCTTCATACAATTTAGATACCAATGCATGGTTCTTTTTCACTAAATCAAATAATTCATCAACCAAAGCATCAACATTTATTCCTAATTTATCAGTTAATAAACGTACAGCTGTACCAGTCTCTTCTTCGAGTAAAGATAATAACAAGTGTTCACTAGTAACAACAAAACTAGAAGTATCGTCGGCATATCTTTGACTATTTTCTATCGTTCTAACTGCTCCATTTGTATAATCTATTTTCATTAAAACATTACGATAAAAATCAGTTCCTTCTAATTCTGCTTCATAAAAGTCTACTACACTTTTTCTAAAATCATCATAGTAAACACCATGCCTGTTAAGCACCTTACAAGATATAGTATTTTGCATGCTTAACATAGCTAATAATAAATGTTCTGTTCCTACAGCTTTAACTCCAAAATCATTTGCTTCTTCTTTTGCTGTTGTTAATACCATAAGGGCCGTTTCATTAAATCTTATATACATAACATCATCCCCTTTTATTATATTTTATATTTGTTAAGAATCTTATTGTTAGATCCTTTATATTTGCTTTGGTTTGATTAATCATTTCTTCGGTACTATTTTCATCAATATAATCTATAAATTGATTATGAACCGCTGTAACAATTTCTATACTATCTATAAAATGATTATAATCAAATTTATCAATATACTCTTTATCCAGTAGTATTTTAGCTAATCTAATAGCCTCTTCTATTTCAACTATCTCATTCTCTACTGTCTCAATTAAATAATCAATGTAGTCTTTATTTGCGTGAAGAGTTATTTTGGTGATTCTGATGAATCCACCTCCACCTCGCTTACTCTCAATTATAAATCCGTGTTCTGGTGTAAATCTTGTCTTTATTACATAGTTTAATTGAGATGGTACACAGTCAAATTTTTGTGCAACGTTACTTCTTTTTATAATTATATGATCTTCTGAAGCCTCATTAAATAAGCTCATAATATATTGTTCAAGTATATCAGTCATATTACTATTATTCATAAGAGCACCTCCTTTATTGACTAAAATTGACCTTTATTAAATTATACTACATCTACAATATTTTGTACACAAAAAACACTGATTTTTAGGCATATATAGATAAAAAAAGAACGACTCAAAAATTATGATTTAAAAAAAATCTATTCTTCTTGAGTCATCCATTATAATTCTATTTTCTAATTAAAGTATTTAGATTAAAAAATATTTATCTTTATAGTTAGTTGTTTTTTTGTTTTGATTTTCTATTAAAAATCAGATTCATTACAATCGCAACAATTGTACCTAAAACAATACCACTATCAGTAAACATACGGATAAAGCTTGGTAATTGAGCAAATGCTGTAGGAACTGTTGTTACACCTAATCCTAAACCAACAGAACAAGCAATTATCATAAGATTTTCTTGTTTAGCAAAATCAGTGTTCCCTAACATTTTCACACCATATGCAAGTACCATACCAAACATACTAATCATTGCCCCACCTAGTACTGGTTGAGGTACGATTGTAGCTAAAGCACCAATTTTTGGGATTGATCCAAAAACTAGAAGTAACAGTACCATTACATACATTACTTTTTTACTTTTTACTCCTGATATTTGTACTAGACCTACGTTTTGAGAATAAGTAGTATATGGAAAGGCATTTACTAATGATCCAATCATAACCGCTAATCCTTCTGCTAAATATCCTCTTCTTAAATCAGGTTCTTTAACCTCTTGATTACAGATATTTCCTAGGGCATAATATACACCAGTCGATTCAATCATACTAACTATTCCAACTATAACAAATGTTAAAATCGCACTTATATTGAATTCGAAACTAGCGAACTTAAGTGGTGTTGGATGTTGGAACCAACCTGCTTGAGTAACTTCTGTTAAACTTACCATTCCCATAAAACTAGCAATAACAGTTCCTGATACTAACCCTAATAAAATTGCTATTGATTGAATAAATCCAGTAGTAAATTTATAAATCACTAAAATAATTGCAAGCGTAATACATGCCAATACTATGTTTTTTGGATTTCCAAAATCTTTCGATCCTTGTCCACCTGCAATATAATTCATCGCAACTGGTACTAATGTAATACCTATAATTGTTACAACACTACCTGTAACTACTGGTGGGAATAACTTAGCCACCTTAGCAAAAAATGGTGCTATTACAACTACCACTAGCCCTGAAACAAAAATTGCTCCATACATAGTTGGTAATCCTGAGTTATTTCCTATAGCTATCATCGGTGCAACTGCTGTGAAAGTACATCCAAGAACAACAGGTAACCCAATACCTGTAAATTTACCTTTATATACTTGTAAGAATGTTGCTACCCCACACATAAAAATATCAACTGACACTAAATAAGTCGTTTGTTCTGCTGAAAGACCTAGACCTCCAGCAACAATTATCGGTACAATTACCGCTCCTGCGTACATCGCTAGTACGTGCTGTAAACTTAAAATAAAAGTTTTCAAGATTCTTTTCTCCTTAGTTATATATTATTTTTGACAAATATAACTATATAAATACAAAAAATCACCTATAATTACTTATAGGCGATTTAAAATTCTACTACAAATAGTTACTTTAAAAATTAATTCAAAGTAATAATATTATAATAAGAATGCCCATAGTCATCAAATTTACGGTCTGATGGTAGAAACTTGCAAGCCATATTCTTGCCTTTATATGTGCTATATTTTGTCTGTACAATATATAATATCAATTTTCAAATTGATTTTCAAGTGTTATCTATAATTTATTTTATATTTTTATTATTTATCATAGAAGAATTTAATATATTATTAGATTCTCAACTAGAATATTTAAGCCACAATAACTATTCTATTACTTTCAATTTACCTCTAAAATCATCTAAGCTAGAGTACCCTTTTTCTTTCATTACTTCTTGAAGTTCTTTAGTTAGTCTAGCAAAAACCGAAACTCCCTCTTTATGTAAAGTTGTTCCTACTTGAACTAAATCTGCACCACATAGAATATGTTCAAATACATCTTTACCATTTATTACTCCACCAGTTCCAATAATTTTTATACTTGGATTCAAGCGTTCCCTAAATGCACGAACATTAGCTAGTGCTGTTGGTTTAATATACTCTCCACCTAGTCCACCAAATCCACCTTTTGGCTTAATAACTACTTGTTCTTTGTCTAAGTCAATATATAAACCATTCCCTACACTATTTACACTATTCACATATGTAAGAGGATATTTATTAAGAATTTTAGCCATTTCATCAAAATGAGCAATATCGAAATACGGAGGTAGTTTTACCCCAATAGGTTTCGTAAAGAATGTGAATACCTCAGATAATAATTTATCTGTTAGTTCAAAATCATAAGCAATCTGAGGCTTTCCTGGTACATTTGGGCATGATAGATTAAATTCAGTCACACCTTCATATTCACTCTCTTGAATTTTCTTTAGTAAACCAATATTCTCTTCATAACTCATACCAGTTACAGATAAAAACTGCAATTTGGCTCCAGCTCTTTGACGTTCAATTACATAATCTAAATAATAATCTAAACCATTATTTGGTAATCCCATTGAATTAATACTTCCTAAAGCAGTATCATAATATCTAGGCTCAGGATTTCCTTCTCTATAATCTCTAGTTGCTGTTTTTGTAACAAAAGCCCCCGCTTCACTATTCGCTAATTCATCTAGCTCCACAGTCGTCATACAATGAACACCTGATGCATTCATTAACGGATTAGATAATTCTACATCTAAAAAATTAGTTTTTAACATTCTTCATACCTCCTATGTATACTAGTAACAGTTTATCATAAAATACTCTTAATAACCATTGATAAAACTAGTTTTAGATTTATATTCAAAAAAAAGAAGAATTATAGAAAATCAATTTTATCTATACTTCTCCTTCTTTAATTTTCTTATCTAAAATAAACAATTCTTAAT
>CAKMQO010000172.1 GCA_927911695.1 uncultured Gemella sp.
AACAAATTTATAAACTTGTAGACGTATCACTAAGACAAACGTTAACTCGTTCTATCAATACGGTATTAACAGTTATAATCACAGTAGTAGTTATGTTATTATTAGGAAGTAGTTCAATCTACTCATTTAACGTAGCATTACTTATCGGTTTAGTCTTTGGTTTATATTCATCACTATTTATCGCAGCTCAACTATGGGCAGTATTAAAAGTACGTGAATTAAACAAAAAAAGGAAAAAATTGATGTTAGTGTTCGTCAAATCTCCAAGAGAGAGAAAAGAAAACGATAAAGTTTTAGTATAGAAATATATAGACTCAAAATTAAGGAAACTTAGTTTTGGGTCTTATTTTTTCTTGCGTTAAAACAATAAAAAGATTACAATTAATAATGAAGTAATAATCGTTTTGAACACATAGAACTTTCATAAATTTGATTTAAATAGGTACATTAAAAGGAGAAAAATTATGAAACTGATTACGATTCATCCAGGGAAGTGGAAAAAGGAAGTGAAAAAATATGGGTATGAATCTTCTCAATTATCAAGAAAAAAAATAGCTGACCATTTAGGATGGGAGTATTTTTACATACTCACAGCACCGCAAATCAGAGAAAACTGGAAAGAAGGATATAAAAAGATTGGTTTTCAAAGTAGTGAAATAATTAACATATGTAATTACCAATCTGATATTGGTCATGATGATTTAGGGGTATTACCAGAGGATGTTATTCCAAAGTATCCTAATGGAAAAATCAATTTAATTAATGGCTTCGTGGCGAGTATAGAAGCGAATGAGGAAACAATGTATTTCACTTCGGGTTTATATTTAAAGAAAAATAAAAACAATGAACTTGAATGGTATAACAAAATGGTAGTGTTGTTTTAAGAGCTAGAAAATATAATCCAAGAAGAGAACCAACACCAATCTATATTATGACAGAACAATATCTGTATTATAAAGATGGTATGTGGCTAACTGATGAAGATTTACTAATAAAAGTCCTAATTAATTTGACAGATAAAAATGATATTATTATAAGAGATCAACACGAAATTGTTCATCCGAAGTTATGGCGCTTTGTAGAAAATACTAATAGGAATTATTATGAATATATTCATCACAATGTACTTAGTAGTCTGGTGAGTAATCTACGTAAGAAAACAAAATATCTTGTAGCATCAGAAATGTTGACAGAAGTTTTACAATCGCAAGGATATAAAGTTAATTTTATTCCTCCAATGGTAATAGATAAAAATTTACTAGTAAAAACAATCAGAAATAGTCCAAGGTCGTATTGTTATGTAGGAAATATGACTGAAAATAAAAGATTGGAAATGGTTATTCAAGCATTTAGCTCACTATATAATACGGGTATAGATGTTGAAGTTACTTTGTACGGAGGAGATAAACAATCAATAAGAGAGAAATTTATAGATATTACGCCGAATATAAAAGTGGCAGGCTATGTAGATGAGGTACCATATTGGGAATATGATGGATATATATCAGCTTCAAAAAGAGAATTGTTTGCGAATGCATGTGTAGAGGCGATGAGTTTTGGTTTAATTTGTATTCTATCAAATGTAGATATAGCCCATCGTTATTATGGACATAAGAATAAAGATGTTATTCTTTTTGATGATATCGAAGGATTAATAGATACACTAAAATATCTCTTTTATAGTGAAAATATTAATACTCAGAATACTATAGATTTTGTAGAAAAGTATGCTATAGAAAAATGTTGTGGAGAGTTTTTTAGAATTATAGAATTATAACAGGTTAGGAAAAAAATATTAAAAAATTATAAAAATACACTTTTGCAAAATTCACTTTTACAATGTATTTTCATTTTGCGATATAAAAAAAATGTAATTATTTTATGTTTATATTTGATTTTGTATATACATAATGATATAATGTTATAACTTAATAACCATAGATTTTTAAGGAATAAAATCATAGAAAATCACAGAAATAAATAGATTGAGAGAAAGAAAAATTATGAAAAATAATGGGGAAAATAATATACAAAAATTTTCATTAAGAAAATATAAAGGGATTGGTGCAGCATCAGTTTTATTAGGGATGATGGTTGTTGGAGCTAGTCCGGTATTAGCTGAAGAAGCTGCAAATACGCCAAAAGAAAGTGCTGTAACACCTGCAAAAGATAATGTGAAAATGGAAACATTGAGTAATGGTGTGGGTAGTTATACAATGCCGAAAATGCATGTGTTTGAGAGAACGGAAGGTGGTGGACGACTGCATGGGGATGAAAACTGGTATGAGAAAAAGCATAAACAATTCGAAGAAGACGTTAAGGAAGATTTGAAAAGGGTAGAGGATAGTAATATAAAAGAATCAGGTTCGGATACGTTTAAGGATACAAAAGTATCATTTGTAACAAAAGAAGGCGGAATTCTTAAAGAAGAAGTTGATTTGAATATTAATGAAAATAATAAGAGTATTTCTAGTTCAACTCTAAATTATAAAATTCGTGGACTTTTTGGAAAACGCTATGAAGGAAAAATTACTAGTTTAAATGAAGAAGTATTAAACAAGCTAAAAAAAGAAGATGAAATTATAGAAAAAGATGGAATAAATATCATAAAATTGATACAAAATTAGAAAAACATGAAGGTACTTCAAATGAAACTACATTTAATGATATAACTGTTCATGCAAATCCTGGAAATCTTCATAATGAAGATGGAAGTATTCGTTATAATAATATTAAAGAAGGTAGTAGAATATGGCTTGTTTCAGAAACATCTGAAAACCATTATGGGAAATATGTCTTGGCAACAAAAACATCGACTACTGATGATTCTTGGGTAGTAGAAACTTTTAAAAAAGGAGAAGGAAACGCTAAAGATTTCACAAAAGAAAACATAAATTCTGAAGGTGGAATAAAAGAAGGGGATACAATCTTAGTAGTTGAGAAAAATGAAGTTTCTTTAAAACTAGGAGCAGCATCAACAGCAACAGAACAAGCAGCATATACAGCAGGAGTATTTTTCAATGAAAAATCACTATATGAGGGACTGAATGGGTTATTAGGTAATCAATTAGAAGATCTTGCTAAAGAACAAGAACAAACTATTGAAAACAAACGTCTGAATAAAAAAAGAAAAAACTTGGGAAGAATTATACAAAAAACAATTAATAAATGAGCATCTAGTAGATAAACAAAATAGACCTATTTATACTGCGTATGAGACATTCCATGGTTATATCAGAACAAATGGTGACTTTAAAGAGTACAGTGATATTGAAAAATATATTTCAATCTTAAAAGAAAAATTTGGAGAAGGACCGATCAAAACAAACTGGGATAATACTAGGGATAAAATAGAGCCAAAATTTATTGGAAATATTGAAGAATTTAAAGATACTAGTAATTATGAAGAAGAAAAAGCAAATGTAGAAAAATTTAAAGAATCTCATAAAAACATTCAATACGTAAATGAAGTACCTAGTGATGCAAACTTTGTAAAAAATGTATTTGAAGTAAATGTTGATTATAAATTAGGGAATAAAGCCGAGGATGAAAATTATCCAAACGATGAAAATGAGACAAAAGATTCAAATAAAAAATATCTTGCGTATACAACAGGTTCTAGAGAAGTTAGATATCATAGTGATAACAGTAAGTATCAGTATGGAATAGGTCAACTATATAAAGAATATACAAAAGATGGAGTTACATATAGAGTAGCTTCACCAACAAAATATGATCAATATGCTGATGTATCAGGGCCATCAATTACAGAAATTCATTATTACAATTTGTATCAACCAACACGTGCTTATCACGTTAGTGAAGAGTTAACAAAATAAAAAATATTTACTCAAAAGAAGAAAAAGAAGTAATTGAAAATAAAGGTAGTGTAAAAGTAAAATATGAATTACTTGATGGTACTGCAATTAAAGATGATGCTGATGTAATTAAAGATTCAGTTATAGAGAATATTGAAACTAAATATTATTTGGACAAAGAAGGAAATAAAATAATTGTCTCTGAGGTAAACACGCCGAAAACAGTTGATTATGATGCAACAAAATTAAAATTATCAGATATAACATCAACAAGTGGTAAAAAATACAAGTTAGTTGGATTGAAAAATACGTCGTCTGTAGAAAAAGGAAAAGTTACTCTAGGTACTACGGTGATAACTTATGTATATAAACTTGCTAATGGTGGAAATGTTTATGAGAAATATATGCTAGAAGGAACAGAAACAGAATTAGCAGATACGAAACAGCTAACCAAAGAAGCTATGATAGGAGATGAGTATATATCAAATACTCCAGAAGCGGGAATGATGATTAAAAAAGATGGAAGAACATATATTTATAAGGGGCATAGATCAACGTCAGCATCGGAAAAAGGGGTAGTTGGTGAAAATGAAAAAATTGTAATTTATGATTTTGTAGAATATTTTAGTGAAAAAGGGGAACCCGAAGTACAACCAGAGCTACCAGAAGGAGTTATAAGTGAAAAAGGGGAACCCGAAGTACTAGAAAAACCTGAGTTTCTTTATGGAAAAGGTGATTCTACGATAAATGAAATAAATAAAACTACTGAGATACCAAAAGTTATAGAAAATATAAAAGGTAAGACTCTTCCAAATACTGGAAGTACCTCAACAGAGACTACAACATTAGGATTATTATCCTTGATAGGAATAGAAGTAGCTAGAAGAAAGCTAAAGGCAAAGTAAGATAGCTGTGAAAATTAAATAATACAAATAATAATAACGATTGTTTCAATTTTTTATCAATATGATTAATGGAATAATCAAGAAATAAGCTATGCTACATTAAGTAGTGTAGCTTTTTTCATCTAAGTAATTTTTATTTAATTTAAATTGATAGATAATATATTATGACATAGAATATTAGGTATAATGAACGGTAGTTAACAATATTTATTGATAAACATTCTCAATAATTACATAAAAAAATCAAAATTTTAAAAAAGATTATATTAAAAGAGTCTAGCTTTA
>CAKMQO010000173.1 GCA_927911695.1 uncultured Gemella sp.
ATAAATACAACTGCTTCTACTTTTTCTTGTTTCACCAAAAAATCATAGAACCTGATTGTTTAATTCCTGCAGCAAATTCACCGTGACTCGCGATGATAATTCCTACCATCTTAGTACCTCCTTTTATTTAATTCTTATTTATTATGACGTGTATACCTTTGCATACAAATAGATTATATCATTTATTATTTTTTTTTGTAAATGTTTTAGTTTCTTACTTTTACAAACAATGCAATCGATTTCTATTTTTTTATTATTAATATGTTATATATATTTTTTTACGATAAATATATAAAACAGTTTAATTAACTTATGTAAGGCGAATTTTATTATATTTCTTCTGTTCATTATGTTAAATTTAATTTTTAAAAATATATTATGAAAATATTTTTTTCATACTTTCATAAGATTGTAATTGTTTTTTTTATTAGGTAGTATAGTAAAAAATAATAACGCAACAGTCTATTGACACGTTACGTTATTATATTATCATTTAAATAATTTACTTTATATTCTTTTCTGGGAATAACATTTTTAATACATTTAGTGATAATCTTCTCGATTTACCTAAATGTGGATAAATATGCATCATCATCATAGGATTAAAATTAGCTTCGATAACTCCATAATTATTAGTAGTTACAGGTTCCTTTATATTAGAAATAATCAAGTCTACACCACAAACCTTAGCCATCATAGCATCTGCTATTTCGACAGCTAGCCCTTTATAACTTTCATGAACTTCATCTGTCATATCCACAGAATCTCCACCTGTACTGATATTTGAATTTTCTCTAAGATATGCTACTTCGTTCTTAGCTAATATAGAATCGAAATTTAATCCTTGTTCAGATAATTGAAGTTTTTCAATTTCTCCAAGTTCAATTTTTTTCAAAGGAGTTTTCTTTGCATCTCCTCTTAGCGGATCTGAATTTTTTTGTTCAACCAGCTCTCTTATTGTATGTTTACCGTCACCTACAACATTTGCAGGTACTCTTAATAATACAGCCTCTGTTTTCCCTTCAATAACAAAAAATCTATACTCTGTTCCCTCAATAAACTCTTCAATAAGTATATCCTTGTCTTCTTTAAGAGCAAACTCTATAGCTTTAGAATAGTTTTCTACTGAACTCGTACCTTTTTTAAAAATAGTTATTCCTAATCCAAAATTAGTACTCTTAGGTTTTATTACAATCGGTTTGTTTTTTATATAATTAAATTTTTGTAATGCTTCTTCTAAACTTGAAACTTCATATCCTTTTGGAACTCTAAGACCTTTTTCAGCTAATACTTTTTTTGTAACAACTTTATTTTCCATAATCAACGGAGAAATATAACTATCTTTACTTGTCATGTTTCCGTTTTTTACATACTCTACTCTTCCATTACTTTCTAAGCGTATAAACTGATCATTCTCATCAATAACAGTAACTTTTATTCCATTTTTTATTGCATCTTCAATTACAGCTTGTGTAGACAGTTCCATATTAGAATATGCACTTAATGAATAATATTCTCTTAAAGCATCCTCTTTATATATTTTAGCTAACTTCATTCCTACTTTAGCCATATCATTTTCTTTTTGATATTCTTTTAAAAGTCTAGCTCCTATAGTAAGTTCAGGATTTTTTAATTCTTCAATCTTTTCATCTATTAAATCAATATCACTTTCCAAGAAACCTACTTTTCCTACCATATCTTTCATTTGATTTAATAGCCACAGTCCCTCTTCTTCGTACTTAACTTTTTCCATTGGATGTGAAAGAGCCACATTCTCACTGTATTCATACCCTAAAGATTCAGAAGTATTTTTATCCACTTCTTCTAACCAAACTAGAGTTTTTATGAATAAATGTACAAATCTAATATCTTTTTCTAAAATACCAAATGGTGCAAATGGGTTTAAATCAAATAATCTAAATTCAATATACTTAATGCCTTGATCTGGGAATTTTTTGATAGTATCTGCACCTCTAAAACGAACACTAGAATAAAATTCTTTTTCAGCTATTAATTGTTTATTTTCTACATATCCTGTTATATCTTTAATATATTTTTCTAACGAACTATATGAGACTTTAATATCATCATCATTTACATAACCATATCTACTAGTTCTTAAACTTCTTACAAAATCAGTCGGTTTTATACCATCTGCAAAATATTTATCCTCTGCCAAAGGAGAAGCACCTAAAAGATAAAATTAAAAGCCATTGATATCTTAAAAATTGCCTAGCAAGTTTTAGATAAACATCATTTTTTACTGTTACTATATCCTCACCAGTAATTTCAGCAATTTTCACCATCAACATATCATCTAGTTGGAAATTATAATGTATACCTGATACCATTTGTTTATACTTTCCATATTTTTTTTACTAAATATTCTCTATACTCTACATCAAATTGCTTTTCAAATTGTGCAACTCTGATGTCTTCTTCATTAGGTAGTATAGCAGGTACACTTAAAGGCCAAATATATTCATCTTTTGGTAAGTTTTTTAAAGTCACTTCATGTATAGCATTTAAAATCCTTAAAACGTCTTTTTCATTATTTTCTGGTGTTGTTATCAACTCAACCTGTGATTCAGCAAAATCAGTCTGAATGTATGGATGCTCGTGTCTTATTCCAAATATTTTAGGATGATCTGTTTTAGTTATTCCCCATTTTCTAAAACACGTTGTCCTTCTTTTTCTATACCAATTTTCACATTTGAAAATAATTCTTCTAAATTATTTTTTTTTATTATATCTTTAATTATCATATTACATCACTCTCTACTAACAGTATAATTATCTACTATCTTATCATAAATATACAATTAATAATAGAAATTGAACTCAACTCTAATGCAATTTTCAATACTCCCTTACAATATTCATATATATATGTTATAATCAAATTACACTTAAGAAAGGGGATAAATACGATTTACTGTCGTATTTCTAAATATTTTATGATTAAATTAATAGCTAGTGATATGGATGGAACTTTATTAAATCATAACCATAAAATTCCTAAAGAAAATGTAAAACTTATTAATTTTGCTAAAAAGCAAGGAATAAAATTTGTAGTAGCAACAGGGAGAGCTTATTATGAAGCATTACCAGCATTAAATGAAGAAAATATTAATTGTGATGTGATTAGTTTTAATGGTGGTATTGTCTATGATAAAAATGGTAATATCATCAGTATAACTCCAATGATACCTAAAGATTTATACTATACAATTGAAATATTAAAAAGTTTTGATATAAGTTATCAACTTTATACAAAAAATACTATATATACTACAAGTATAGAAACAGATATAAACGCGTATATAGATTTAATTAGGTCCAATGGCTATGAACCAGATGAAGATCATTTACGTGCAGAGGCACAACTCAAACTAGATATGGGATATATTACTGAGGTTGACAATATAGAATTCTACCTTAACGAAAAAGAAAATCCTCCAATCAAAGTAATAGCAATATCTAACGATATATCAAAATTAAAAAATGCTACTAAACTATTATCTGCTAATAAAAATATAAGTGTTACATCATCTGGCGCGAATAATATAGAAATAATGCATAAAGATGCTACTAAAGGAGAAGCCTTAAAAGAAATAGCTAAAATTTATGATATCGAGTTAGAAAACATTGTGGCAATTGGAGATAATCTAAATGATCAAGCAATGCTAGATATTGTTGGATACAGCGTTGCTATGAAAAATGGTAATCAAATATTAAAAGAACAAGCTAAATACATAACGGAAAAAACAAATTCTGAAGGCGGTGTTGGCGATACTATATTTAAATTAATAGAACAAAACAATGAAATTAAAGAAGATATAAATGAAGTATTAGTAAAAGCAGCAATTGATGCAACAAAATATGCTTACGTTCCCTACTCTAATTTTAAAGTTGGTGCTGCTATATTAGCTGAAAATGGAAAAATCTACACTGGTTGTAATATTGAAAATGCTAGTTATTCTCCTACAAACTGTGCAGAGAGAACAGCAATTTTTAAAGCTGTAAGTGAAGGAGTTACAAAGTTTAAAAAAATAGCAGTAGTAGGTGGCCCTAATGGTAATTTAGAGAATTACTGTCCACCTTGTGGCGTTTGTCGACAAGTAATTTCTGAATTTGCAGATGAAGATTTTGAATTAATTTTAGGGACTTCAGAAAATACCTATGCAATATATAACTTCTTTGAAGAAGTATTACCTCTAAGTTTTACAGCAAAAGAACTAAAAAAAATAAAATTAAATGGTCATTAGAAAATAAATTCTAATGACCATCCTTTATATAGTCTAATCTTTCAATTCTACAGTTTAAATAAAAAAAGTCGTACAAAAAGTTACGACGTAGGTTAAGATGA
>CAKMQO010000174.1 GCA_927911695.1 uncultured Gemella sp.
GTTGTAGAATTTACAAAAGAATCTAAATCTACATCAGCTAACAATACAGGCTTTAGAAAAGCACCATTAGTTCAAAAAAGAGCTAAAAGATCAGCAGAAGGACAAGAAACTGTAGATGTTAATATTTACTTCAACTTGAAAACTTTTACCAGGAATAGCTGGAGCATTGGATGTAGATGGAGATACTACTATAAAACTTCCAAAAAATGCTACAGAAGCGCAGGTAAAAGCAGCAATTCAAGGGAAAATCGCTAAAGTAGAAAAACGAGGATATAAAGTAACTGATGCCTACTTCGGAGCAAAAACAGAACGTGGTTACGATTTTGTCGTAGAATTTAAAAAATAAAAAATAACCTAAATAAAAACTGACCTCAAAGTTTAGATAATTATCTAACCTGAGGTCAGCTTTTTTATATTTTATTCTTCTTCAGTCTCACGAGGGAAAATCATTGATTCACTAAAGTTTAAGTCGCGAAGAGCGGTGTAAGAATCTTCTAGAGAAATATAGTTTAATTTTCTCATCGTTAATATTCTGTATTTTAAAAGTCGAACTGCTTCCATTTGAAGTTCTTTAAGTTCTTCTTCAAAATCGATGTCTTCTAAAAATACTTCAAATAAGGTGAATGAGTAGTATTTATATACATCTTTAACAAATTCTGCAGTATTTTCATCTGAACACTTTTCATCAATAACCTTATAGGCTGTCTCAAGAAGTACTTTTCTTACTGTAGGCGAACAATCGATGATAGCTTGAATTTGGCTAGAAGAAGCTTCGGCTCTTTGTTTTAATTTCATCTAATTTATTGACGAAGTTAACTTTTCTTCTTTTTGGAACTTTTTCTTTAAGTTTCTCATAAAATTCTGGAGTTAGATCTTTAGCTACAAAATGACGAGTTAAACGACGTTTTAGACTAGATTCTTTTATATATATTCTCAAATTAAGAAGTAGACTTTTTGGTATTGAATAAGTAAATAAGAAAGATTTTCTAAGTTGCATGATTTTAGAAATTTCCAATATTTGCTCAATGTTAGGGTTGCCTTTAAGTATTTCAGGAAGAGCTTTATCTTGTGCTTTCATTATTTTTTTGTGTAATGCTAGTGCTTCACTAGCATTTTTAAATCTTCCAGTGTGCATGTTTCTAAAGTATGCTTTCATTTCGTGTAAACTTTTTATTTCAAAAGCATAAGCAACTTTTTCTTCGATAGATTTTTTAGAAATATCACGTTCTTTTAGTTCTTCAAGTGTTCCTTCTAGGATTTTTTCACGAAGAGAGTACTGAGTATATTCTTTTTCTTCATCTTCTCCTTTAACAACAAGTGGAAGAGCGAGTGTACCGATAACAATACTTAGTAACACGACATTACTAGCAATGAATAGGATGGTGTTTCTAAGTGGGAAGTTATCTCCAGTAGCAGTTACGATAGGAATCATAAGTGCTGTAGCAAGTGTTACTGTACCGTGAATACCGCACAAACTAGCAATTAAAGAGTAGCTAAGTCTAGAATAGTTACCTTTGTCAAATTTTCTATTTAGTATTATTTTCGCTGTTTTTCTAGCAGTAGTAAAATGATGAGGTTGGAATGATATGTAGTTGAAATATACAAAGGTCAATCTGACTATCATTAGACCTAAAACAATAACTAATGAAATTATGAATCCATATACAATATCAATCTCTCTATTGTTAAACATAGTATGATATATTTCAGGGAGTAAATATCCTAAAAAGGTAAATACGAAACCATTTAGTACATAACTTGCTATTTGTTGGGTACTATCTATAGTAACTGCTGCATCACTACTTACAACAGTAAGTAAGTGAAGTTTTTCTTTGGTAGTTGTAAACTAGAGCTGTAATTACTACAGCTACTATACCAGAGACTCCAATATGTTCTGCAAGATAGAATACTATAACTGGTGTTATTAATTGAAAAATAACTAAAATATTAAATTCGTCAGCAAATTTTGTTGAGAATATAAACTTAATATAAGAGAAAGCTATCCCAATAATAAGTCCAAAGATCGCTCCACCTCCTGCAACTACTAAAAATTTATAACTAGCATTTGTGACAGAAAATGTGTTAGTCAGAACAGCTGCTAGAGCTATATTAAATGATACAAGACCAGAAGCATCATTCAGAAGCGACTCACCTTCTAGTATAGCCATAAGTCCTTTAGGTAGCTTCATTCCTTTAGTTATTGATTTAACAGCAACAGCATCTGTAGGTGATAGGATAGCGGCTAAAACAAAACATGCTGCCCATGGAATCATTGGAAGTAATAAATGAATTATGCTACCGACAACAATTACCGTCACAAGAACTAAAAATATTGCCATATATATAATTGGACGTTTGTATAGCCAGATATTCTTTAAGGACGAGTTGAAACCGTCGGTAAATAGTAAGGGAGCGATAACTAACATCATAAACATTTCAGATTCAAACTCAAAATGAAGTGGGAGATTAGGGATAAATGTTACCGCAGCACCAAGTATTATTTGGAATAAAGCTGC
>CAKMQO010000175.1 GCA_927911695.1 uncultured Gemella sp.
ACTTTATCAACGTGAAATAGAAGAAAAAGAAAAAGAATTAGCAGCAATTCGAGGTGAACAAAAGGATATCGGTTGGGGTTCTCAAATTCGTTCTTATGTATTTACTCCATATACAATGGTAAAAGATCACAGAACAAACTATGAAGTATCTACAATAGACAAAGTAATGGATGGTGAGATAATCGATTTTATCGATGCTTATCTACATTACAATATGAAAGAAAAAGAGATATTATAGAAAAATGGACCTACCGGTGTGTACCGATAGGTCTATTATTTTTTATTTTTTCTCATCAAATCTTTCTTCTATAAGTTTTTCTTCTGTTTTCTTCAGACTTACTTTTTTATCTCCAGAACTTGGCCATGGAAGACCTTTTAATTCATTAATATCAGCTACAGAATAATCAACTGTTACAGTTTCTATAGCAACTTTATCTTGATAATCAACTTTGTCTTCTAACCCTTTTATACCTTTGAGCTTTTCTCCGAATTTCTCCGCTTGTTTTTTAAAGGTTTCTTTAGTTAGTCCTAGTTCAGAATAAGTAATAATATTTTTGGCTGTTTGTTTCGTTACAACATCACCTTTATAATAAAGTGTAATTTCCATTTGTACACCAGGTTGTTTTTTAACATAAACCTTACTACCTTCTTTTTCGGAACATCCGACTAAAAATACTAATAAAAAGACTGATATAAATTTGTAATATCTTTTTCATTTTATAAACTCTCCTATCATTAGATAGTAATATTATACCATAGTTTAAAATCAATGCAAACGTTATTAAAAGAGCGATACAAAATTGTATCGCCCTTTCTTATTATAGTTTTTCGTATTCAGCTGGCACATCAAATGGATTTTCTTTATTAATATGATCGTAGAACATAACTCCATTTAAGTGATCAATTTCGTGTTGGAAACAAATTGCTGGTAAGTCTGTTAAAGTTAAAGTAACTTTCTCATCATTTTCATTATAACCAACTACTTTAATTTTTGAATAACGAGGAACATATCCCTTAATATCTTTATCTACAGATAAACACCCTTCTCCACCAGCTAAGTAACATTTTTGCTGCTGAATTTGAGATGATTTTTGGATTGTATAGTGCATAAGAAACAGTATCTTCTGGGAATTCCTCATCTGGAATGTGCACAGCTATCATTCTTTTTGAAACGTTTATTTGCGGTGCAGCTAATCCTATTCCAGGTTTTAGTCCTAATTTTTCTGCTTTTTCATCATCTTGTGAAGCAATAACATACTCTAATAATCCACGTAAAATAGCTTTATCTTCGTCTGAGATAGGACTTTTTACTTCTTCGGCACGTGCTCTAAGCGTTGCATGTGGATCAATAATTATATCTTTAGTAGTAATCAAATCTTTTCTCCTTTATTTCTAATTATTTATTACGGTATCTTCGTACATACATAATTATTTCATAAATGTAACAGAATGTCAAAGGTCAAAGTTTCCTAACCGACATTTTTTAAAGAGTTTTATTTTACATAAAATATTCCTTTAATTTTCTATCTTTTATTTTTGAATTTTCTGAAAGTTATTTTTGTATTTTTTATTTATTTCGTGTTATCATAGTATTATTGATAATTTATAAATAAAAAATTTTTAGGAGGGTGTATTATGACTTTTGAAAATTACCAATATACAAGACCAAATACAGATCAATTAAAAGAACAATTAGCAGCATTAGTAGAAAGACTAAACTCTGCAACTAATGCTAAAGAGACACTAGAAATTTTCAACGAATATAATGAACTTCGTGATAACGTAAGTACAATGGCACAATTATCAGAAATTCGTGTAACAATTGACACAACTGATAAATTCTATGAAGCTGAACAAGAATTTTGGGACGAGTTTGGCCCTGAGTTAGACTCTCTATACAGCAAATTCGATGAAGCTATGTTCAATTCAAAATTCAAAGAAGAACTAAAAAAAGAAATTGGGGAACACTACTTCAATCTAATTGAAACTTCTCTAAAAGTATTTAGCGATGAAATCATTGAAGATTTAAAAGAAGAAAACAAACTTTCATCAGAATATACAAAACTAACTTCAAGTGCTAAAATTCCATTTGATGGTGGAGAACACAACTTAAGTGGTATGGCTAAGTATACACAAGATGCTAACCGTGAGACTCGTTTACTAGCAAACCAAGCTGTAGCTAGATTCTTTAAAGAAAACTTAGAGCAATATGATAGCATCTATGACCGTATGATTAAAGTTCGTACTCGTATCGCAAAAAAACTTGGTTTCGAAAACTTCGTAGAAGTTGCTTACCTACGCTTACGTAGAACAGACTACAATGCAAAAGATGTAGCAAACTACAGAAAACAAATCTTTGAGGAAATTGTACCTGTTGTTGAAGAACTTAAAAAAGCTCAAGCTAACCGTCTAGGCCTTGAAAAACTTTCATTCCACGATGAAGGTGTAACATTCAAATCAGGTAACCCTACTCCAAAAGGAGATCGCCCAACACTTGTTGATTATGCAAAAACAATGTATAAAGAATTATCACCTGAAACTGATGAATTCTTCACATTTATGACTGAAAATAACTTATTAGACTTAGACACAAAACCAGGAAAAGCTGGTGGTGGTTACTGTACATTTATTCCAAATTACAAAGCACCGTTTATCTTCGCTAACTTTAACCAAACACCTCATGACGTTACAGTATTAACACATGAAGCTGGTCATGCTTTCCAAGTTTCCAAAGTAGACATCATATGCCAGATTATGTATGGCCAACATACGAAGCTTGTGAAATCCACTCAATGAGTATGGAATTCTTAACTTGGCCTTGGATGAACCTATTCTTCAAAGATGAGACAGAGAAATTCAAATACTACCACATGGCAACATCAATCAAATTCTTACCATATGGTGTTACAGTTGATGAATTCCAACATGAAGTATACGAAAATCCTGAACTAACTCCAAAAGAACGTCGTATGAAATGGTTAGAAATAGAAAGAAAATACTTACCATCTCGTTACTATGAAGATATACCAGAACTTGATGAAGGTTTATTCTTCTACAGACAAGGTCACTTATTCGGTTCACCATTCTACTACATCGACTACACTCTAGCTCAAGTTTGCGCCTTCCAATTCTGGAAAAAAGCTAACGAAAATAGAGAAAATGCATGGAAAGAATACCTACACCTATGTAGACTTGGTGGAACTAAACCATTCTTAGAGTTAGTTAAAGAAGCCAACTTAGAAAATCCATTCGAAGATGGTACTATTTCTAATATTGTTCCGGAACTTAGAAAATACATTGACTCTGTCGATGCAACAAAATTCTAGAAATATTAAATAAACTAATCCAAAGATTCTAAATATTAAACAGTCTATATGAGAACTCATAGATGCAGTGGTTTATTGATAGCTACATTCCGCTTTACAGAGGCTTTTTAGATAGCTAATAAACTTAGCGGGGTGACTCAACAAAATCGATTTTTTGAATCGCGATTTTTGAGTCACTCCTTTTAACTATAGAAAATTAGGAGGATAAAATATGAAAGAAAAAAAGATAGCGCATTTTTTGAT
>CAKMQO010000176.1 GCA_927911695.1 uncultured Gemella sp.
ATTTGATTTTCCTACAGTTCCAAGATTTACTTGAGAATTGTTTGCTACCATTCCTTGATCTTTAGCTACATCTGCTAAGCCATCACTTGCTTTATCTTTATCCTTATCTTTTTTAAATACGTTGCCAAGTAATGTTGATAATTTAGATTTTCCTTTACTTACTTTTTCTGATGCTTTTTTAAGAGCTTCTAATGCATTGTTTACTTCATCTTGTTTTGCATTTGCATTTGATAATACTAAGTTAGCTACTTTAAGAGCTTCTTTATATTCTTTCTTAGCTGCTTCATCTGTATCTTTGAAGCTATCTTGTGATGTTATGTCTCCATTTTTCTCAACCTCAGACGCAAGCTCTTTTTTATCTACACTTGGTGCTTCTGCTTTTTGTTGCTCTACTTTGCCAGTATAGTCTTTAGTCGCTTCTACTTTTTCTGGCTCTACTATTGCTCCAGCTTGTACTCCTGTGTACTCTTTAGGACCTTCCGCTTTCTCTGGATCTACCACTGTTCCAGCTTGCACCCCTGCGTATTCTTTTGGTGCTTCTGACTTCTCTGGTTCTACAACTGTTCCAGCTTGCACCCCTGTGTATTCTTTTGGCCCTTCTGTCTTCTCTGGTTCTACTACTGCTCCAGCTTGCACTCCTGTGTATTCTTTAGGTACATCAGCTTGCTCAGGCTCACCTTTTGCCTCTTTTGGTTTAACACCAGTAAGTTTAGAAATAGCTGTATTTAACTCTTCAACAGCTCTATTCACTTCTTCTTGTGTTGCATGTTCATCTTCTAAAAGTTGTTTAGCTTTATTAATAGCTTTGTTGTATTCCTCTTTAGCATTTAATGAAGCATATTCATACTTATCACTATCAGTTGTAACTTTGAAATTATCAGAAGCTAATTTTAATTGACTCTTATCTACCTTAACCTCTTCTTTAGGTGCATTTTTCTCTACAAGAGCCACAAAATTACTAAATCCATCTACTGTAAAGACGAACTTACCATCTACTGCTTCACCATTAACCGGTTCAATTGTTCCATCTTTTTTCTCATGACCAAATTTTGCTGGCATTTTATCTAATGATAGAGTAACTTTTCTAGTTCCATCAACTTCTACAACTTTATTATTTCTATCTTCTAAATGGATATCATAAAATACTACATCATATTTAGTTAAATCAATCTTACTATCAGTTAACTGTTTAAGTATTTTTTCCTTGCTAGCTTTTTCAACATCTCCAACTACAAGTTTATAATCATTATAAAGTTTAGCTTCTCCAAACTCGACAGTTGCTGTAGTAGTTGTACCTTCTGCAGTTGTAACGCTAGCTACTTTTTGAGCTACACTCAATTGTAGTTCTTTTGTATTACGTCCGTTCCCTACTATAAGTTCAAAGTTATTTTCAGAAGATCTATAACCTTCAGGTAATACTACTTCAACAGTATATTTACCATTGTTTAAGCGTTTTTGGAATTCTTTTTCACTATATAAACTTCTTGATACTTCTGTTTTTTCACCTTGTTCATTTGTAACAAATACTTTTGCACCAGCAGGTATAACTTTATCAAATTTAATTATTGTTGTGTTTCTCTTTTGTTCTTCAAATGTAAATTCTACCGTCTTAGTTGAATCATCTTTAGTAATCTCAAAAGCTACTTCTTTAGGACTAGTTAATTTAAGAGCTTCATCAGTAAGAACTACTTGTACAGTATATTTACCATATGGCAGAGCTGTTAGATTCTTACCATTTTTCGTGAAATCTTCTCCAACTAACTCACCTTTTTCATTTTTTATAGCATATCTTACGTTAGTAGAATAATCTCCTGTTCCATCTTTAGCTGTAGTTTTAACTTCTACAGTACCTTTTTCAGTATTTTGAACTTTTGAAATCCCAACACTATCTTTATTTCCTGCAAAGTCACCTACTTCATAAGTAAATTTATCAAGAGATACTTTTTCTGGAAGAGTAAATGTACCATCTATATTTGGTTCAACAACAACTTCATTTTCTACTGTTTTTCCATCTTTACCTTTTTAGTAACTTTATAACTTAATTTCTTATAAAGTACTCCACTTCCGTTTTCTTTAACTGCATACGGTTTAAATGTTCTAGTTTTTTCGTCGTAAACTCCACCTGTACCAACAATTTGTGGTGCAACTCTATCAAGTGTAACGTTAAATGCTGTTTCTTGCATTTTCGCACCTGTTGCAACAGGACTATAACTAACTACATATTGATATTCACCATCTGGTAATGGATTCCCATTTTTATCTTGTCCCTTCCAGTTTGTTTCAGTAACTAACACGGCTTTTTTATTAGTAGACTTGTTATGGAAGAAGTTCTTTTTACCAGAAACATTACCATTTTCATATAATGGATTTTTACGTTCAACATCGTCTTTGGCATAAACTGATAATTTAAGATTCTCATAGTTTCTTAAGAATGTTGCTTTAAATCCGATCTCATCGTGCTGTCTATCACCATTTGGAGAAAATGCCAATTTACCATAATAATTAGACTTAGTCTTAGGATCATTGTACTCCCCTAAAACTTTAATGTTCTTTTCTTCACCATTTACATCAACAGTAACTAATGAAGTAAAGTTATTTTTATCATCACGTTCTGTTGTATTAGGTTTATAGTAATAGAATGGTTTTTCATTCCCTTTAAATTCATATATTGGTTTTTCTACTACAGGTAGATTTTGGAACTCACCTTTAAAACCAACATATGGAATTCCAGCAACAGCTGTATTCGTATCTTTAGGATCAAAGAATCTTACAAATCCTTCAAGATAATAACCATTTGGCATTTGTCCTTCTAATTCATTTCTGAATTGCGTTGCATCTACAGTAATTGTAACTGATTTTTCTCCTTTAGCAGGAACTACTACAGTCTCTTCTCCATTACTTTCTGATAATTGTCTTGGTTTTAGTGTTATTTGTCCATTTTCTACACCATCAGTATTTAAATAAGACTTGTAAACAAGTTCTTTAGGTTGATCTGATAAGTTATGTAGTACTACATTAAACTTAAATGTATCTTGAACATTACCTAAAGAGATACTTCCATAATCATTGTCACCAGTCACATATAAATCACCAAATGCCGCTTTAGAGACATCAATAACTCCAGCTCCTTGTTGTCTAGGTGACGTAAATGCTTTTGTTTCATTATTATAGTTTGGAACCGCAGTACTCATTAATAGATGTTTTATTAATTTCTGTAATTCTTCACCTTGAAGGTCAGGATACCTTTCCTGGAATACTTGTTTCATTAATGATACAGCTCCTGCTACGTGTGGTGAAGCCATACTTGTACCACTATCTAATCCATACGTTCCATTATTGAATGATGAATAAACATCACCACCAGGTGCCGTAACATCAGGCTTGAATAGTCCGTCTCCAGTCACTCCCCAACTTGTAAAATCAGCAAGTTGATTTGCTTGTGGGTGAGGTCTTTTACTGAAATGTCCAGTAAATTTTAATTTATAATAATCTGGATAAGTTGCTAATAAATTACCGAATTTATATCCAACAAATACTACAGGAAAATCACTGTCGTAATTATTTAATGCAACATTAAGTAACTCTTCTCCACCTTCTTTAGTATTATATAAAAACAGCACCAGCTGCTCCTGCTTTTTAGCAGCTGCTACTTTATCCGCGAAAGTATTTCCACCTCCACGCATCATTACTGCAATTTTACCTTTTACATCTTGGTTTTTAAAATCATTTTCTAAACCATAGCCAGCATTAAAGTATGAGTACTCAGTTTTCGGATTAAATCTTTTAGCAAATGGTCTAATTGTAGCTTCACCATTATCCCATTCTTCATTTCCTTCTAATCCAACAACAGTCATTACTTCAGTATTCATGACACTGTTGTTTATAGCTGCTACAGCTATTGAATCAGGAGTTACAGATGGTGTTCCGATTAATCCGTAGTCTGGATTAGAAGCATTTGGTTTACTTTGACCATTACCAAATACATTATCATTCCCCGCTGCGACTACAACATTTACCCCAGCTTTTTTAGCAAGTGCAATTGCATCGATAGTACCTTGACCAACTTCTGTTACTGCTCCTGCAGTAGCACCTAGACTCATATTTATAGAGTCAGCACCTAATTTAACAGCATCTTCTATAGCTTTAACATATAAAAATGTACTAGTTTTCGCTCCACCTTGTTTATCCGAGAAAACTCGCATAAAGATTAATTGTGACTCTGGAGCAACACCTGCTACATACTCATTATTCGGTGCTTTTTTCGTTGGATTACCAACTGAAGTTCCGACAACGTGCATACCGTGTGATTTATCTTTTTTCTCTTTTAAGTTATTATCCCAGTCGTAGTAGTTAAACGCATAAATCAGTTTATCACTATACCATTTACCATAATCGATTCCAGCTTTTTCTCTTACAGATTCTAGTTCAGCTTTATTTTTATATTTCGCTTTACTAGCATCAGTTAGATGTAATATATCATGATTAGGGTCTAACCCTGAATCAATAACTGCTACTACTCTTCCTTGTCCTTTATATCCTTTATCCCAAAGATCCTGAACACCGATGATTCTATTACTATCGATAACTGTATTTTTTAAAGCAGTATCATCTTCATCATTTTTAGTAGTAGTAGTTTCAGGAACTTCATAATCAACACTCACTTCAACACTGTTTACAAAGTCCATCGCCTGAATTTTTTTAGCATCAGCATAAGAAGTTTCTAAAGAAAATCCATTTAAAAGTGTATCATATTCAAATAATACTTTGTAATCAACACCTTTATCTTTAATTTCTTTTAATGCTCGTTCACGTGGTTCTTTAGTACTCTTTTCACGTTCTTTTCTTCCTTCTTCAGTTTTCAATGAATTAGGATCTACTTTGTCCTCTTTTAAAGAAACAATAATTTTAACTTTATCCTCATCTTTAAAAGTATGTGCAGAAGTATTAGATACGGCATCAGCCTTTCCATTTTCTTCAGCATATACCCAATTCTTCTCTAAATTATTAAAATTCATTACATGTAGATTAGTTAGTAGTAATGTAGCTGTTACAAATGATACAGCGGCTTTTTTTCCAAATTGCATTATTCCTCTCCTTTTTTTTAGTATATTTTAATTACATTTCTCTATTTAAACATATATTATCTGTAAAATCAATAGATTTTTCTGTTTAATTATAAAAAAATAAAGAAAAAACTTAGTACCCTAAGTTTCTTCTTTATTTTTATTCATGTATTTCTAAAGGTAATCCATCTGGATCAAAGAAAAATGCCATTTTTCTATTATCAAAGTCATCGTATCTTAATTCTTCATGAGGAATATCTAATTCATCAAATTTTTTCAGAACTGCTTCTACATCATCAACTTTAAAAGCTAAATGTCTTAATCCACTGTATTCTGGGCTTGGCATCTTAGGTCTCAATGGAGCATCTTTTTTTAATAAAAAATTTTCTAATACTAGATTTCCTTGTTTTACATTTATAATAATATCATTCTTCTCTGGTCGATTATGTTCACTAATAATACTAAAACCCAACTTATCTACGTAAAACTCCCTTGTTTTAATATAATCTGTTCCTATAATCGCTATGTGATGTACATTTTTAAACATTTTAATACATTTCCTTATTTAATTTTTTTACTATGTCTATCGCCAGAGCTAACTCCTTAGGATTCACTTCTTCATAGTCTCCTTTGTCTGTATATCTATAAGTTACATCCACTCCGGTTGTCGTTGGATCAATTCCATATTTTTTAAATGTTCCATGAACTTGAGTAACTCCTGTTTCTTTAATAATATATTCAATATTCTCTGTAGTAATACCCGCACCTGCAAGAATCTCAATTTTATCTCCAAACTTTTGTTGAAGCTGTTTTAAAAGTTCTACACCTTTAATAACATTTGCACCCAGTCCACTAGTTAATACTCTTGTACAACCTAATTCAATCAAGCATTCGATATTATATTCTGGTTCATCTGAGCAATCAAACGCTCTATGAAAGACGCTTTCCGCATCAAAACTTTTACATAAGTTTATCATTTTCTCAGTATCTTCCCAGTTAATTCTCCTACCTTCATTCAAAAATCCGAATACTATTCCTTTTGCGCCGTGTTCTAGCAGTTCCCTAGCTTCTCTAAACATCTGTTCTTTTTCTATTTCCGAATAGCAAAAACCACCTCCCCTAGGTCTTACCATCGCCATTATAGGTATCTTAACACCATTTTCAAGAGCCATATCTAGAACTGTCAATGTTGGGGTTAAACCACCTAGATAACTTGCACTGATTAATTCTATTCTATCTGCACCTTCATTTTGTGCTACTAAACAATCTTGTACACTATTAGCACATACTTCTATTTTAATCATATCAAATTCTCCTTTAATATCTATAGCATAATTATAACATAGTTTAAAATAAAAACTCTGTAACTAATATTCTATTAAATAGTCCTTAATAACAAATCTTTTTTAACAAAATAAGGATATGTGAAATGGTAATAGCCCCCAAAATTTGGACAAATTTTGGAGGGCTATTTATTATGAAATTAAC
>CAKMQO010000177.1 GCA_927911695.1 uncultured Gemella sp.
GATAAAGAAAATAAAGAAAATTATATAGAAGTATTCTAGTTTATGATGCGTTCAGATTTGGTAATGATACAAATAAAGAGACACAAGAAGCGAATTTTGAAACAAATAATTCAGTTATAAAAAAACTTCTTTGGACCTGCTGGAAATAATGTTGTTCACAACAAACACGGTGCATATGCTACAGGTGATGCATTCTACTATATGGCTTATCGTATGTTAGATAAAAATGGTGCGGTAACATATACTCATGAAATGACACATAACTCTGATAGAGAGATTTATCTTGGAGGATATGGAAGAAGAAGCGGATTAGGACCTGAGTTTTATGCAAAAGGACTACTACAAGCTCCTGATCATTCATATGATCCAACAATAACAATTAACTCTGTGTTGAAATATGATGATTCAGAAAATTCAACAAGACTTCAAATAGCAGATCCAACTCAAAGATTCACTAATGCAGAAGACTTACGCAGTTATATGCATAATATGTTTGATTTAATATATACACTTGAAATATTAGAAGGTCGTGCTGTAGCTAAATTAGGTTATAATGAGAAAAATGATCTATTAAGAAAAATTGAGAATAAATATAAGAAAGATCCAGATGGAAATTCTGTTTATGCAACAAATGCAGTTCGTAGATTAACTTCTGATGAAATTAATAAACTAAATTCATTTAATAGTCTAATTGAAAATGATATTATAACACGAAGAGGATATATAGACCAAGGAGAGTATGAAAGAAATGGATACCACACAATTAATCTATTCTCACCAATCTATTCTGCTTTAAGTAGTGAGATAGGAACTCCAGGTGATTTAATGGGACGCCGTATGGCATTTGAACTTTTAGCGGCTAAAGGGTATAAAGAAGGTATGGTACCATACATTTCTAATCAATATGAAAAAGAAGCGAAAGATAGAGGAAGTAAGATTAAATCTTATGGTAAAGAAATAGGATTAGTTACTGATAAATTAGTTCTTGAGAAAGTGTTTGATAAAAAATATACATCATGGGTTGACTTTAAAAAAGATATGTATAAAGAAAGAGAACAACAATTCAGTAAACTAAATAGAGTTAGCTTCTTTAATCCTAATGACCCGTGGGGAAGACAAAGAAATGTAACTGTTACGAATTTAGGTGTGCTTGAGAAAATGATTGAAACAGCAGTTAGAGAAGATGCAGCTGATTATTCAGCACAATTATACCCTGATACAAATAGTAGAGTTCTTAAACTTAAGAAAGCAATATTTAAGGCTTATCTAGATCAAACTAAGGACTTTAGAACATCTATATTTGGTGGGAAATAATACAGTCTACAATATAAACATAAATAAGGATATTGATGATTAATTGGTACTGCACCCAAAAAATTGGACAAAATATTAAGTTATTTTTGTTTAGTGTTTTAAACTTTAAAGTCAGTAAATTTTATTACTTTTAGTGGCTTTCATTCCTTACAGTTATTAAAGATTTTTCGAACTATTTAATCAAGGATTTTTTAAAAGGCGTAGCCCTTGTCCTTGATTAAATAGGAGGAAAATCTAAACTGTAAAAGGGAATGAAAGTTTCTTTTTGTTTATATTAGCTTCTATTACTTTTTCTATAGTTTACAGGACTCAGTCCACCTAAGTTCAACTTTATTCTTTCTTCGTTATAATACCTTATGTAATCAATAATAGCTTCTTTTAATTCACATTTATTTTTAAAAGTATCTTCAAATCCGTAATACATCTCAGATTTTAAAATCCCAAAGAAGGATTCCATAAATGCATTATCTGCCGATGTTCCTTTTCTAGACATTGATTGTGTAATTCCTTTCATTTTAAGGAATTGTCTATATTCAATATGTTGATATTGCCAACCTTGATCACTATGTAGTATCATACCATCGTATCTTTCATTTTGAAGTTGCGATAACATTTCATGTTGTTGTGCCATATTAGGTGAAAATGAAACACTATAGGCTATTATCTCAGCATTATATCCATCAATTATAGGTGCTAAATAAACCTTATCCTCTCCAACTTTGAATTCAGTTACATCTGTATAACATTTCTTTAATGGTTCTGAAGCGAAGAAATCTCTATCTATTATATTATCTGCGATTTTTCCAATCTCTCCTTTATAAGAATTGTATTTTCTAGTAGGCCTTACAAATGATAGCACATCTAGTTTTCTCATTAATCTCAAGACTTTTTTATGATTTACTAAAAATCCCATATTTCTAAGTTCTGATGTTACTCTTCTATAACCATATCTTAGTTTGTTCTTGTCCTGAATAGATCTAATAGCTTCTTCTATACTTTTTATTTTTTTTTATCTTTTATCTTCTTTTATTTTTTTGTATAATAATATGATGAACGAGATAAGCCTAAAATCTTTAATAGTATATTTAATTTATGTTTTTACCTTTAATTCTTCTACTATTTTTGTTTTCTCTTCATTTGAGATTGTTTTAACCTTATCTCCCTCAACTTTTTTAAAAACTGCATTTTCTGCACGTAAGTACTCAAGTTCTTTCTCTAATTGTTCAACTTTTGATAATTCTTTATTTTCAATATTTTTATTATTTTTTTTCATCTTACTAGGTCTTCCTTTCGGTTTCTCTAGTATATTATACCCGTTTTCTTTAAATTTTGAAATCCAATTACATAGTAAACTAGAATTTGGTAATGCGTATTTTAATGAAGTAGCGTGTATAGAATTTCCCAATATTAAAACTTCATTGATTATATCTAGTTTCAATCCTGGTGGATAGTAAGTATTTTTCCCTTTAATCAGTACTGTTTCGCCATGTAAATCGGCTAATCTGATCATGTAGTCCACATAACTAAGATTTATTTTAAACTTCTTAGATAGTTCCTTGTTTGAGTATCCTTCTTTCTTAAGTCTATACATTTCTATCTTATTTTCATCTGTTAATTTCATAATAAATACGCCCTCCCAAAAATTTCGCCAAGTTTGGGGTCTATACCATACCAGATCTCTTTTCTTATATTATGCAGCATGCTTATCGCAATGACATTCTCCTGTTTTGCAGTTTCCACATTCGCAATCTTCTTTTGCATTATGGCATCCACAAGCACAACCTTCTTTACATTCACATGTTCCTTCAACACAGTTTCCACATTTACAATCTTCTACTGCATCATGACAGTGACAGTGGTGTTCACATTCACATTTGCTCATATTAATCGCCTCCGTATTATTTAATTAATTATTCTATAGTTAAATTTTATTATGTTTTATATAACAAGTCAATAGATTCTCGTCTTAAGTAATTATTACGATTTACACACCCTTGAATCGTAATAAGGTCGGTTTTGAATTAGAATTAAATATAGGTAGAAATACTACTTTAATGTAGACATCTACCTATATTATTTTATAAGTTATTCACTAATAACTGTTCCATCAACTAATGTAATTTTATAACCATTGAAATTAATTTTTCCTTTGTTGTTTAATTTTGAAATTTTCACATCTCCTGTTAAATTCCATACTGCATCTTCTTCAATGGTAACTTCAGCATTATTTTCAACTGATTCACCATTTTCTGAATTATCCACTATATTAACAGTTCCATTAAATTCCGTTGATCCCGATAATGTTAAATTTAATGTAGAAATAGTATCTACTTCAATTTTCCCATCTAATTTTTGGTCTTTTGCTTTAAGAGTTACATTTCCTCCATTAGAACCTGCTGTCCCCCATCCATGAGAAGCATCATTTCCTAATACTGCTAACAATCTACCATCTTGATCATTATTTTCTATTTTAACATTCTCCAATGTTATTTCACTTGTTGTATTAGTAACATAGATTAAATCACCATTATTATTAGTCAATGTTCCTTCTTTCATATTAAACACCGATTTACCTACTTCAGCATCTCCCGACATTGATTGGTATATCATCACATTATGCACATTAGTATCAGAGCTACTACCTTTATCATCACTCATATTACCTTCTACTTTCGTATTCTCTAATGTAATAGAGTTTTGCCCTTCTATTACCAACGCCTCTGAATTTTCTGCTTTAAGATTTGCGTTTTTAACAGTTATATCTGCTGTAGAGTATACCGCTGGAGAATTATAACCTTTTGAAACATATTCTCCTCCATCAACATTTACCTTACCTCCACCTCTATCTGAACGTATAGCAGCTGATGAATTCCCCTCGGTTTTCACATTTAGGTTTTTAGCATTCATTGTTGCTCCACCTGTAGTTTGAATCCCCCCTGAGTTATCATTAGTTGTGTAAATTTCTGAGTCACTAATGTTTACAGTTGTACCTTCTCCATAACTGAATACACCGTTACCGTTTTGTGCCGTTGTCTTTACCTTCGCATTTTTTATATTAACAGTTGCTTTATCTATAGCCAACAGCCCTGCATTCATTCCATAGAAATCGCCATCTTCTGTGTTTGATGTAGAGCCCCCTGTCTTATTTACCTCAATATCCTCTAGACTTACTTTTGCGCCTTTGATACGTAATGCATTTTCATCATCACCTGTTGATGTATAGTTTTCACCTTTTTTGTTTTCATCTGAATCTATTGTATTTGCTGAAGTTCCTTGATTTATTGTACCACTACCTCCGAAACCTCCTGAACCTGGCTTCGCTGGTGGTTGTTGCCCTGGTTTATTTTTACCGACTATCTGAGCAGAACTATTATCACTAGCAAATACATTTTGTGTCGATGCTAAAGTTCCGAAAGTTCCTGTTGTTAATAATGTAATTAAAGCTGTTGATATAAGTAATGTTTTATTCTTCATTCTAATTACCTCCGAGATTGTTATGTTTATTATTTATTATTTATTTCTATATACTCTTCAATATTTTCTTGAATTTGGGATGACTTATTATCACCCGTGCTATTTTTCTAACTTTCTTATCCGCTAGTAATTTTGCTATTTTCTTAATCGACATATAAATCATCTCCTACTTTTTATTTCAAATTATTTATTTGATAAATATATTATATACCTCCTACTTTAAAACCACTTAAATCAACTTTAAATTATAATTAAAACTCAAATTTAATTATATTTAAGTTAACAATTTAGTTTCAATGCAATAAGATTATATAAAAGGGAGCCATTTCAAAAATACTATAAATCTCTTTTAGTAATCTTCTAATCGTATATAAAAAAAACGTCTTTAGATTACAAGACGTTTTTATAGATTATCTATTTATTTAACACGGATATAAACCGCTCCACTACCTATGTCTGCCGAATTAACTACAGTTTGATTACCAAGCCATCCCCCATGGATAGCTTGTCCATTACCTGCATAAACTGCGATATGTGCTAATCCCATACCACCATTGGCATAATAAATTAAATCACCGGGTTGAGCTTCAGATGCTGGTACTATTGTACCTAAACTCATATATCCTGCTGGCCAATCATGATAGTTTATTCCTACAGATTTTAATGCATTTGTAACTAGCATTGTACAATCTTGAATTGCACCTACTTGACTTAATGCTGCTTGATAAATAGCAGCTCCTTTGCTCGAAGAAGATACCTGACTATTTGTAGTTTCTTGTGTATTCAATTGAGTTACTGTCGTAGATACCTCTCCTTCGTTATTTGTTTGAGTTGCATCAGTCACAGTATATTGAGTAGTAACCTGATTAGCAGATATACCATGAGCTGAAGCATTTTGTATCGGTGTTACTCCACCAATTGCTCCTGTTGTTAACATTGTTATTAAACTAGCTCCAATAAGTAATTTTTTATTCTTCATTTAATTTGTCTCCTAATTTATTTTATTTACTTGTTTATATATTTCTATTTACCTATTTCCAAGTATTTTACTTCAGTTATCTATATCTATTAAAAGATATTAGTATCTATTACTGAATCTCTCATCAAATATAAAATTATAGTTGATAAATAATATTATATAGATATAAACTAAAACCCACTTAAATCAACTTTAAACTATAATTAAAACTGATATTTAATTATAGTTAAGGTAACATTTTAGTTTCATAATATATTTTTTTTATATTATATAGAAGAAAATTTCTCTTAGAATAAAATTATACAAAACACGAAAGATAATATTCTCCTTCTTGTATTTATTATGTTATAATAAAATTGAAATAAGGAACTAAAACTTAATCAATTCTACTATTATAATTCTTTATACACTACTTTTCATATAAAAAATGGAGGAAATTATATGAAATATAACAAATACTTAATCATCACTTTACTTATTTTCATTTCACTAGTAACAACATTTTTTTATACAAAAAATATCTTTTATTTCTACTTAACTATTCCGATACTTATATACGCTTGTATTATTAGATATTTTCAAGATAAAAATAAGTTATTAATAAAAACTAATAAAATCTTGAATCTTTTAAAATATGAGAGCATTCTTTACGCTATTTCAGTAATAATAGCATACTCAATGCCCTTTGTTAGTTTTACCAATAAAATTAACAAAGTAGAATACTACTATACCGTTGGATATACAATTTCTGTGATTTTTCTTATATTAACTGGAGTAATTCATATCAAACGTACTCTGCTTATAAGAAAAGAACTACGAAATAATAATTCTAAATAATAATGACCACCCCTGAAAAGGGGTGGTTTTCTCTTCGGGTATAACCCTTTGTTACTAACACGCACCTCAAGGCGCTGGCTTTCACATTCGTTCAAGCCCTATTGTATTTTAACGCCCGCCACCCGTTAAACGGGT
>CAKMQO010000178.1 GCA_927911695.1 uncultured Gemella sp.
GTATTTACAGAACTATTCTCTCTTAGACAATACTAGTAGATGATGATCTATCTTTAGAACTATCTTTTGTTTTTTCATTTAAACCTCTGACTGTGTAAGAACGTTTAAATTCACCTTTTAATGCCAGTTTTTTTGCTTCAGCTGAAGTTTTACTCAAACTTATCGTAACCTCCACTTTTTCACCATTTCTTAAGTTATTAGACTTACTATAAGTAATTGTTGGCTCTTGTAGAAATTTAGTAACTGTTGAATCTTCAGTATCTACTGTCGGTATTTTCTTAATATCTGCAGAAGCTGTACCATCTCCATCAGTTCCATAAGGTTTGAAGTCTATCTCATATTGATTTAAATCAACTACTGATTTTTTGTCTAGTACATATTTAGTATATCCAAAGTATGCAGTAATCGAAATTAAACCTATTACTAAAAAGCTAATTAAAAAAATTAGACCAGTTTTCTTTTTAGGCTTATCATATTCTACATAATTAAAATTCGGAGGAAAGTTTTCTTGATTATACTGACTATTGTTATTATACCCATTATAATCATTCTTTTCTATATTATTATAATTTGTATTCTGGCCTGAATAACTATCGTTATAATTATTCGAATTATGTGCATACTGATTAGCATAATCTACATTATCATATTGACCAGTATAATCCATATCTTGATATTGCTGATTTGGATAGTTGTTATTTCCATATTCATAATTTTGGTTATTATATCTTTGATTATTATTTTTTCCCATAAACTATCTCCTATATTTTTTTATTACAATTATTTTTTAAAAAGAACTGTTTAACTCATAATAATATTAACATAAGTTCGCCTATTTTTCTATAAGAAATAATAGTAGCATTAGTAATAAATAAAGTAGTCTCCTAAGAAAAAGATTGTATAATATATTTTAGACAATCTCTAAATACATTATACAACCTTGTGAAAATTTTAAATTTATTCTTTTTAAATAGCCATATATTATTCATTAAACAATCTTTCTAACTCTCTGGTAGAAGATTTAATTTCATAGCCATATTTACTAATTTTTTCATACACGTATTCTTTGTCTAATATACGTCCATCTCTAACAGACAAAATCTTATCTGCCCAAATCTTCCATTCATCTTTTAAAGATAAGCTATTATCATAATTTTCTAGAATTTTAGCAACTGGCAGGTGATTAGCTGTTACTACAGGTAAACCATTAGCTTGAGCTTCTACTAGCACTATTGGTAAATCCTTCAAAATTAGATGGGAAGAAAAAATACATCTAATAAATTTAGCATTTCTCCTACATTACTTTTTAACCCAGTGAAAATCACCTTATCTTCAACACCAAATTCTTTTGCGGTATTATATAAAAATGTAGTATCCCCACGTCCAATAAATACTAGTCTTGAATTTGGTTCTTTTTTTACTAATTCAGAAAATACTTTAACACAGAAACTTTGATTTTTTTGTTTTTCATTTAAGCGAGACACTTGACCAAGTACAAGGCAGCCTTCAGGAATACTATATTCTTTTCGCAATTTTCCTCGCATATCTTCATTATATAAAAATTGTTCTGCTTCTATTGCATTATTAATAACTAGTGCTTTTTCTCTTTCTTTACCGTGATAAAAATGATTTAGCAGCTTCTACTCCACATGCCCAAAAAATCTGTCGCATATTTTCCAACAAAAAGCCTATTAACAGGATGTATAAATCTATAAAATTTATCAGCAGTTGCACAGTGACCGTGGACAATTCTTTTTTTGATACCATACTTTTTAGCAAGTTTTAAAAATTCAAGATGCGTTAATCCATTTTGATTAGACCATAGTATATCATATCGATGGGCATTATTTCTAAAGAATTTATCCCATTCTTTCAATGCTAATTTTATATTTGGTCTTAACTTAGGTATTCTATGGACAACTATAGGATTTTTGCATAATTTTTTAAATGATCACTAAATTCTACATTTTCTGGACCTTGAAGCAAGAATTCAAATTCAAAATCATCTGTATTTATGTTATTGTAAAAATCTACAACTATTTTTTCTAGTCCTCCAATATCAGGTACCAAGCCGCAAACTAATACTCTTTTCATTTATTTTCTCCTTAATCTGTTTAAAAACAATATTTTTCGCATCATACGTACAATTAATTTACCTGCCTCATGATTTCTATATAGATAAATATATATACTAAACAACCCAAGGTATAGGCCTATTTTCATAAAAATAGTGACAATAAAATCCTGTTTAGAAAATACAAAAACATCTAATAAGATAATACAGACAATACTTATCGTAAATACTGCAAAATGTTTAATCATAGTTTTGAAATATTCTTTTACTGAAGATTTAATTCCATACTTAAACGCGCTATACGGCTCATACCATATACAAGTTACCACCGTTGAACAAATAGTACCTAATAAAATACCAGCTACACCTAAATCTAAAACAACAAGATAATAAAGCGAAAAAACTATATTTAATATAATTTCTGAAATGGTTTTATAATTTTGTTCATAACTAAGTCCATATACTGATATTAAAATAAGCGCAGGTCTTCTATAATTTGTTAAGAAAAAAATTAACAACTATAAGAATTACGACTCCTATATCAAATAGGAAATCATTACCCAACCAAATCGTAATAAATGGATTTATAAAAATTAAGAACCCCATACTTAAAAGATAAACGATACTAAAGGAAATAAACTGAAATTTCTTTATAAAGTTTAGTTTATCCAATAACGTAGTATCTGACGAATGAATTAAATTCCCTACTGAGGATATAACAGGATTAATAGTTGTACTTACTAATAGAGATAAAAATCCAAGTACGAAAATATAATTCCCATATAAACCTATAGCCGTTAAACTAATATAAGCACCCATTAGAAGACTATCAGTTTGAAAAACAATAGTTTCACCAATGCCACCTACAATATTTCCTTTTATATTTTTAACAAATTTTGATTTTTCTTCTTCGTTAATAGGAGTTATTTCTTCACTGAACAAATATTCATACATTCTATCAACAATCATAGACATAATCAAATTACCAAGGATATTCATGAATATACCTACTAAAAGATATATAACAAAATTCTTAGTATAAACTAAGACACCTATCTGTAAGACTGCTCGAAGAACACTAAGACCAAAATCAATCGAAGTCATAACATAATTACGTTGATCTACATACAACAATGTTCTTTTATACGAGAAAAAGTAACTCGAAGAAGAGTTAAAAACAAAAAGAAAGTATATTAAATAAACTTCGCGATTAATCGGATAATCCTTAATTATATACGGTAGAAATAATGCTAAAATAGCTCCAATTACAAAAATACCAATCCCGATCATCCTGTATAACTTCTTAAATAAAGTCATAAAAGCATTAATTTTCCCATGTTCATTCCTAGCTAACGGTCCGTATAAAGCATAGGTCATAGCTCCACCTATTCCCAATTCAGCTAAAGATAACATTGATACTAAGCTAGATAAATAATTATTTAAACCTAAATAGGTTACTCCAAGAATATTTAAAAATATTGTCCGGCTTACAAATCCAATAAGTGCTTGGAAAGGTTGGATTGCAAGCGCGATACTTGTATTTAAAGTTGCATAATCTGTTCTACTTTTCTTCATGTAATCCCTCTACTCATTTAGTTCATCATGATATAATTTATATAGATAAGTTTGAGGAATTAGCTCTTTTTCATTAATCTTATAAGTTGTTTTCATTATAGGAGTCGTTCTTAACACATTATCCCATTCTTGTTGATCAAAAATATCATTAGCATGATCTCTTAAAAACCATAAATTTTCAGCAGACTCTAGTGTAGGAATCTTATCTACTAATTCTCTAAAATATCTATTAACATTATACTCTGATAAAATAAAATAATCCATTATTAAATAATTTATAAAAATAGGATATTTCCTTACGTAGTACACATATAAATCTCGAATGTTTTTAAAATATGATTTTCCTTTTTTTCCAGCTAAAAAGAAACCAGACCATTTAAAATCACCAACAGTATATCCCATGCCACCTTCCTGTAATGGTGGATGATTTAAAGTAAAAAAATCACCTTCAAGCTCATCTATAGTAGTATAAGGTGATACAAAGAGTGTTGCATCCATCCATATTCCACCATATCTATATAATAAATAAAAACGAACAATATCTGAATAATGCGCAGCTGATAATTCTTTTTTCTTGTATTTTTCTGTTATGTCTATTGGAATATTTATAAACTCCGCAAGAGTTACATCTGTTAATAAATAAAATTCACACTCATTTCTTTCGGCAAAAGCTTTTATCGTTTTAATAGACGCTTTAACTGTCTCAGGCATTTGTGCTTCTCCTTGTTGCCACATTGTCCAAACAATTTTAGGGAAATCCCTTTCAACCATATCATCCTTATCTGTAATATTATTAATATCAGCTTTTTTCCGTAAATTATTTACAAAATTTAAAATCATTTTTTTTCTAAAGTTAAAATATTTTTCTTCAGATTGTTGACCTAGATAATAAATTATTAGTTAATTTAAAACCATAGTGTTTTTAAAATTTTTAATATATCTCTTTATTTTTTCTTTTAATAATTGTAGTTTCATATTTTCTACAATTTCCTTTCACATTCTTCCAAGGCTTTTTTTAGATAATCTCCTTGACGAATTTTTTCTCCAATTTTTTTACAGTTATCTATCAACTGTTGGTACTTTTCTTCATTCATAGATTCTAAAATGCCAGCAATTTTCATACAATGAATCAATGATAATTCCACAATTATTTCTTATTACAAAATCAGCAAGAGCTGATTGTTTCCATACAATAATCGGAAATCCAGATGCTAAATATAAAGACGCCTTATGAGGATTATTGATTTTCAAGTACTCCCCATACATCCCACTACAAGTATGTGCACTATCTCCATCCCATACTAAACCAAACCCACCTTGCAGGTGATTAGGCAGTTCATCTGGAGTGAATGCTCCCTTATAGTGAATATTATTCGGGAGATTTTCAGACTCAAAGTTGATTCCATAAATTTCATACTCGGGTTTTTCAGGTAAATTACGA
>CAKMQO010000179.1 GCA_927911695.1 uncultured Gemella sp.
TTTCAAAAGATAAATTGCGTACATACGAAGTAAATAAAACTTTATGATGTAGCACCAACACAAGTTGAAATTTTAGAACAACATGAAAATGAGCCAGAAAATATTAAAATTATTTACATGCTGATAATTTTAATCCACAAACAGGTGAATGGGAAAGCCGATTTGTAGTAGAAGCAAAATTAATAGGAGAAGAAAGTGCATAATATTATGAAAATAGGTATTGATATACTAGGAGTAGATGAACCTAGTAGAATTATTAACTTTGTAAATAGTTATAAAGACGATGAAGTAAAACTTTATGTCTATGGACTTGAAGAAAACTTAGATCAAATAACTAAAACAGAAAATATTATTAAGAATGTTTGTACTGAAGAGGTGCTAATGTCTGATGATGCAGCACGTGTTCATAGAAAGAAAAAAGATGCTTCAATGATAAGAATGTTAGCTGATTTAAATAATGACGTCATCGATGTAGCAATTTCTGGTGGAAGTACTGGTGCTTTTATGGCTAGTTCGTTATTTATGTTAGGACGTATTGAAGGTATCTCTAAACCAGGGTTGGCTTCATTATTACCGACAAGATCAGAACATAAGTTCTTATTTACAGATCTAGGTGCAAATGTAGAAGCAAAACCAGATGATTTAGTAAACTATGCTAAACTTGGGCAATTATATATGAAATATATCTATAATATAGAAACACCTTCGGTAGCATTACTTAATGTTGGTGTTGAAGAATCAAAGGTAATAAAGTATATAAAGAGGCTCATAAGTTACTTAAAGAAGATATTACTAACTTTAAAGGTAATATTGAAGCAAGAGAAATTCTTGAACATAAATATGATATAGTTATTGCTGATGGATTTGCTGGAAATATTTTATTGAAATCTATAGAAGGTGTAGCAAGTTCTTTAGGAAAAATGATTAAAGGTATTTTCTTAGAAAATCTTATAACAAAAATTTCTGCTTTGTTGGTGAAAAAGGGAATCACAGCTTTTAAGAAAAAATTTGACTATAGTGAATATGGAGGAGCATTCTTATTAGGAATTAAAAAACCAAGTATAAAAATTCACGGGTCAGCTGATGAAAATGCACTATATTATGCAGTTCAACAAGCAAAACAAATACACAAAACTAAACTTTATGGTATAATGATAGAAACGATGGAAAAAGGAGAAACAAATTAATGGCAATTTTCGAAGAAGTAAAAGAGATTATTACTAAATATATTAAAGTTGATGCAGATAAAATTACTTTAGAATCAAGATTAAATGAAGATCTAGATGCTGATTCAATTGATGTTGCAGATGTAGTAATGGATATTGAAGAAAAATATGGTTTTGAATTTTCAGATGAAGATGCAGAAAACATTGTAGAAATCAAAGACTTAGTAAGAGTAATTGAAGAAAGAAAATAGTACTGAAAACTAGAGTTTTAATGAATATTAGACTCTAGTTTTTTAATTACTAAATATAGCTATTTAAAATGAATTTTTAACTAATTATTAGTTTTGTATGATAAGATAATCTACAATATTATTTATATCAAATATATTTTAACTATTTAGCTTTTAACTAGTTGAGAAATATGGTATAATTTACTAGAAAATAATTAAAAAGGAGAATAGTTTATATATGGATATGTTATTTAAACTATTAGCTGAACATGTATATATAATATTATTTGTTTCACTAATCTTGGAATTTGCGGCTCTACCATTACCAGGTGAAACTATGATGGTTGTAGCAGGTATTATGGCATATAGTGCTCATGGAAGCTATATTGGAATGATTATAGCAAGTGCATTAGGAACTGTAATAGGAATGCAGTTTTCTTATGAAGTAGGACGAAGATTGGGTACAAAAGTAGTTGATAAGTATGGAATGTATATTGGACTTACGCCATACAGAATGATGAAAGCCGCGGAATTTTTCAACAAATTTGGTAATATAGTAATAGTTATAGCATATTTCTTACCAGGAGTAAGGCACATTCTTGGATATTTTTCAGGGGTTTCACGTATAGATGCAAAACGATTCCATATATATTCTACATTAGGTGGTGTATTTTGGGTAATAGTATTTATTACTCTAGGTTATGTTCTTGGACCTAGTGCACATCATGTATTCCACTTAATGCATAAGTACGGTACGATGATATTTATATTAGGCATTGCAGTATTATTTGTTTATCTAATTTATAAAAAATTAGGTGCGAAAGACTTTTCTACTTACTTTAAAAAGAATATTAAATATATTGTTGTATTACTTTTAGTAGAAGCGGCAGTATTGGTGAAGTTTGTAGTTTTAGACCCTAAAGCCCATCCGAAGTTTAAGTCGGAAGTAATCTTTTATTGTTTAGCATTTTTAGCTTTTGTTGCGTTTTTAGCATACTTAAGAGTAACGCTAAAACATGATACAACTGAAAAATTATTAGTAGTTGTTGACTATCAAAAAGACTTCGTAGACGGAGCATTAGGTTTTGAAACTGCCGATCAACTTGATCAAGTAATAGCTAACAAAATTGAAGAGTATTTAAAAGCTGGTCAAGATGTAATCTTCACAAAAGATACTCACTATACTAATTATCTTACAACTAGAGAAGGTAAACATTTACCTATTGAACACTGTATAATTGATAGCGAAGGTCATAATCTATACGGAAAAGTAGCTGGATATGAAAAACAAGCTAAGAAAGTCTTTAATAAGACATCTTTCGGAAGTATAGATCTAGCAAAATTTATTTCACGAAGTGACTATAAAGAAGTAGAGTTTTGCGGTTTAGTCTCTAATATTTGTGTATTAAGTAATATAATTATGACACAAACTTATAATGAAAAAGTAGAAATTACAGTGGATTTAAATGCTACTAAGGGATTGAGTGAAGAGGTTAACTCATCATTTAAAACATATTTACAAAACTTGACTGTAAATGTAAAAGAATAAAATACAATATAAATCATTTTCCGAACATTAAGAAGATGATTCATATTTTTTTTATGTTTTCATTGGAAAATTAGTGAAGTTTATGTTAAACTAATGAATAAAATTAGGAAAGAAGGGATTATTATGAATTATTTATTAGTATCACCGAATTTTCCAACTTCACAGGAAAGTTTTGCAAGAAAGTTGGTTGAAAAAGGAGTAAGAGTATTAGGAATAGGTAGTGAAAATTATGATAATCTTACTGATGGATTAAAGAATGCTCTAACCGAATATTACAAAGTAAATGATTTAGAAAATTATGAAGAAGTATTAAGAGGTGTAGCGTTCTTAATATATAAACACGGTGTTATAGATAGGGTTGAGTCTAACAACGAGTATTGGTTGACGTTGGATTCAATAATACGAGAACAATTTAATATCCCAGGAGTAAAACCTAAAGATCTAGATTTTACAAAATATAAATCGAAAATGAAAGAAAGATTTATTAAAGCCGAAGTACCGGTTGCTAAGGGGAGAGCTGTAAAAACTATTAAAGAACTTGAAAAAGCGATAAAAGATATTAAATTACCGGTAATAGCTAACCAGATAATGGAGTAGGAGCTAATAATACTTTTAAACTATTATCAAAAGAAGATGTAGAAATATTTGAAAATCAATGGAATCAAGACGTTGTGTACTTCATTGAAAGTTATGTAGATAATGGTATCCTTTGCACGTATGATGGGCTAATTGATTCCAAAGGAGAGGTTGTATTTGAGACTAGTTTTTATTATACAAAACCTACTTTAGATTTATTAAACGATAGTCTAGATTATGGAAATATAATTTCTAAAGAAATTGATTCCAAATTAAAAGAATACGGTAGAAAGATTGTTAAAGAGTTTGGTATGAAGGAAAGATTTTTCCATATTGAATTTTTCAAATTACCTAATAATGATTATATTGCGTTAGAGTATAATAATCGAATAGCAGGTGGTTATACAGTTGATTTATATAATCATACTTATGAATGTGATTTATTTGAGATGTATGCTGATGTTGTAGTTGGCAATTCACCGAAAAAAGTGCAGAATAACTTTAATGGTATTGCTTTATCAAGACGTGATAAATATACTTATAAATATTCTAATGAAGATATTTATAATAGATATTCTAAAGAACTTCGTTTAATTGATAGAGTTCCGAGAGTATTTGCAACAGCTATGGGAGAGTGGATGTATATCTTAGTAGACGAAAATATTAAAAATATTAGTGAAATGATGAATTATATTCATGAAAAAGAAGAATAGGAGAATTGTTTATGAAAAATAAGATTATTCAAGGTATTTTACAATTAATTGGAATTATGATTGTTGGTGCAATAATAGGATATGCAGTTGGTAAGATTGCAGGGGATACACTAGCGAGAGTTGATACACCAAATATCATATTGTTATTAATAGCGGGTGTTATAGCCTTCATATTGCATATTATAGTTCATGAGGCTGGACATTTATTTTTTGGATTGTTATCAGGATATAAATTTATAAGTTTTAGAGTATTTGATTTTAAAATTATAAAAGATGAAAATGGAAAATTTAAAATTAGATTTGAAAGACTAGCGGGAACAGGCGGTCAGTGTTTAATGAGGGCCCCTGAATATGTTGAAGGGAAGTTTAAGTATAAATTATATCTTTTAGGTGGAGTTATATTTAATATTGTATTTTCTATTGCTTTTTGGCTAATCCTACCAAGTTATTATACATTATTATTTGCTTTAATAGGATTTGCTTTAGCTTTTCTAAACTTTATTCCGATGGGATTCAATGATGGTATGACTTTTTTATCACGTTAGTAAAGATGAAACTACTAGATTTGTTCTATACTTACAATTAGAATACGTATATTATCAAAGTATTGGCAAAAATTTATTAATTGAACAGCCAACAATAGTTGAGAAAATAAATTCATTAGAAATAACTAATACTAATTATCTAACTGATTCATTAGAATTTATAAAATTATATGGATTAGAGTATTTCTTTGAGTTTGATGCTTTATATAATGAATCAAGAAACTATATATTGAAAGAGATGATCTATTACCAGTTTATAAAGTTGAACTTATGGCATTGTTAGTGAAATTAATAAGTTTAGTGAATCCAAAAGATGAGTTGTTAGAAGAACTTATGAATGATAAGAGTTTAAAAGTTCGACTTAAACAAAAAAATCCTCAGACTAAGAATATCCTTGCAACATATGAATATGGAGTGAAGTTAGACGATGAGAAAGCTTTAGCATTAATAGCTGAAGCTAGAAAAATAAAAAAATAAAGCTCCAAATTTATATGTTCAAAATCTAGAAATGAAATATTGCGATTATTTAGAAAATAAAATTTTAAAATAAATATATCAGATACCGATTGATGTTTGAATCTATAGGTATCTTTTTTCTTGTAAGAAGATGAGAATAAAAAAAACTCTGCTATGTAAAAAGTAGGCAGAGCTTTTTATAATGGAGCTAATTTGGCTTTTTAGAAATTAATGCTGAAAATCTAAGTCATCGTATTTGCTTTTATTAAGACCAGTTAATGAATCAAAGTCAGTATCAGGAAATAATGGATCGAAATCATCTATTTCAGTATTTCGATAATGATTTGAAGAGTTTATATTCGAATCATTTTCATTAGTATTAAATAATTTACTAGTTTTATTGTACTCATTAAGCTCTTGTGATTGAGTGTTCCCTTCATAATTATACTCTATTGAAACTTCTCCAAAATTTTCGTTAGTTGCTTTTTGAGGGTTATAAAATAACATACCGTATTCTTCTAAGAGTTCCTCTTTTGAATAATCTTTTAAGGATCTTCTATAGGTGATATTGTACTTTCATATATTTTTTTGACAAGATTTTCATCTGTTTGAATTTTATTTTCTTCAATCTTCCAAGTTGAAATAAGTTTATGTATTATATCTAATTGTTCATCTGAAAGTAAGTGAAGTTTTGATTTAATCTCTTTTTAGTTTTTCCATAACTTTATACTGCTTCTTTATTTTCTTTTAAATATTCAATATAGTCGTTGCCCCAAATTTCTAATTCATTAAGTACTGATTGGAATTTTTTTCCGATATCAGTTAAGCTGTACTCAACTTTTGGTGGAATTTGAGCATAAACCTTACGATTTATTAATCCATCTTGTTCTAATTGTTTTAATTGTTTTGTTAACGTTGCTTGGGTAATTGTCCCTAGTGATCTTTGTAACTCATTAAATCTAACACTTTTATCTTCAAGTAGGTGAAGAATTAGTATTGTCCATTTACCAGACAATATTTTTTGAGTTGTAAAAAAAGGGCATTTCCCAAAAAGGTTCTTGTTGTTCCATAAAAAAAATCTCCTTAAAAAATTCATTGGTAATATACAATTCTATCTTAAAAGATACTTACTATTGTAAAAAAACGTACTTGATAAAAATTTGGTAAATATTATAATTATATATATAACAATTATAAAACAAATAATAAAGTTTGGCAATAGCCAAAAAACGGAGGACATAATAATGACAGAAGCAAAAAATTTATATCAAAACAGAAGAAGTGTATATGCACTAGGTAAAAACTTACCGATTTCAGAGCAAGAAGTATTAGAAATTATTGATAATGCAGTTAAATACTCACCAAGTGCTTTTAACTCACAAACTGCACACGCAGTAGTATTATTAGGTGAAAATCACCAAAAACTTTGGGATATTACTTTCGGAGAATTAGAAAAATTCTTACCAACAGAAGAAGCAAAAGCAGCTACAAAAGGTAAAATCGATAGTTTTGCTGCAGCATATGGAACAATTTTATTCTTCGAAGATCACGATGTAGTAAAAGGTCTTCAAGAACAATTCCCAGCATATGCTGATAACTTCCCAATCTGGTCAGAACAATCAACAGGAATTGCATCATTTGCAGTTTGGAATGCATTAGCAGAAGCTGGAGTTGGAGCTAACATTCAACACTATAACCCAGTTATCGATGAAAAAGTTGCTGCTGAATGGAATATTCCAGCTAACTTAGTGCTACGTGCTCAAATGCCATTCGGTGAAAAACTACAAGAAGCTGCATCAATTGAAAGAACTTCAAGAGTAAGAGTAGTAAAATAAGATTTGATTTAATGACGGATTAAATGATTAATAATAGCGCTGAGATAGAAATGTCTTGGCGTTATTTTATGATTTTATTAGAAATGATTACTAAGCGAATGATTTATTTAATGAAAGATTCTTAATTTTTAAAAATGGTTATTTCTATAAAACATTATTTATACCTTTAGTTGTTGGAATATACTGGTAAATATGGTATTATAGTAGATGGTAAATAAATTAAAAATTTAGAAGGTTTAACAATGTTAAAAATAGTTATAAGAGATTTAGAAGATACTAAACGTTTAGCGAAAATTGTTAGTGAAGGTATAGAAGATAGATTAGTACTTTTGTTAAATGGTGATTTAGCCGCAGGTAAAACAACATTTACAAAATATTTAGCAGAATATTTAGGAGTAAAAAGTGTAGTTAATTCACCAACTTTTAATATAATGAAAGAATATAAATATCCTGATGGAAAATTATATCATATTGATGCTTATCGTTTAGAAGATAGTGATGAAGATTTAGGATTTGAAGATATTTTCTTTGAAGATAATGTTAGTGTTGTCGAATGGGGAGAATTTATTGAAGAATTTTTACCGAATGAAAGATTAATTTTCAATATTCGCTTAGTAGAAGCTTACAGAGAAGTTGAAATTATTTCTAGTGGTGAATATAAAAAAATTGAAGAAAGGATTCGTGAAAATTGGTAAGTTTAATAGTAGAAGCTTCTAATGGAGTATGTTCAATTGCATGCTTTGATAATGAAACAGTATTAGCTGAAAAAAACTTTGTATGTAGCAATAATTTATCAGCAGTGATTTTAGAAGAAATCGATAATTGTTTAAAAGAAGCAGATAAGAAAAAAAAGGATTTAACTGAAATTATATCAAGTGAAGGACCAGGATCGTATACAGCAATTCGTGTAGTCGCAGCTGTTTGTAAAACTTTAGCTTACACACTGAAGATTAATTTGAAGAAAGTATCTTCTTTAAAGTTACAAGCTTTGTTAGAATTTGATAGCAACAAATTATTAGTTCCATTTATCGATGCACGTCGAGGAAATGTTTTTGGTGCAGTTTTTAAAAATGAAGATGGAAAATTAGTAGAGGTACTGGAAGAAGGATACTACTCTCTTGAAGAAATTAATAACTTTTTATCATCTCAAAGTGATGAATTTGTTTATATTAGTAAAGATATAGAAAAGTTATATGATTTTCTTTTAGAAGGTTCAAAAAATAATGATATGGTTCGTGCAGCTAATGTTTTAAAAATTTATGATTCATTAGAAAATGTGGATTGTTATAATATGAAACCACAATACTTAAGAAAAACTGAAGCAGAAAGGGAACTTGAAAATGATAAAAATAAATAAAGTTGATGTTAATGATTTAGATGTATTATCAAGAATAGATGTAGATAATTTCGAAGATGCTTGGACGAAAGAAATGTTTAAGTCTGAGTTGGAACATGGAAATGCAGAATATTACGGATTATTCAATGATGGTGAAATTATTGGATTCTGTGGTGGTTGGTTAGTGGCTGATGAATATCAAGTTAATAAAATAGTTATTGATAAACCGCATCAAAATAAAAAATTAGGACAAATTTTCTTCACTTACGTAATGCAATTATTAAAATTAAAAGGTGTAAAAAAAGCAATTGTTGAAGTTCGTGTAAGTAACATGCCTGCGATAACTGTTTATGAAAAATCTGGATTCACAACAGTCGATATGAGAAAAAATTATTACAAAAACAATGGTGAAAATGCCTTTGTAATGGTAAGGGATTTTAGTAATGAAAGAATATAAAAATTTAGAAAATGTAACTATCTTAGCTATAGAAACAAGTTGTGATGAAACTAGTGTAGCTGTAGTTAAAAATGGTAAAGAAGTACTATCGAATATTGTAAGTAGTCAAATTGAAACTCATAAGCAATTTGGCGGGGTAGTACCTGAAATAGCGAGTAGACAACATATAGAAGTAGTGATGCAAATTGTTGAAGAAGCGCTAGAAGAAGCAAAAACAACATTAGATGAAATAGATGCAATTTGTGTAACACAAGGACCGGGATTAATAGGTTCATTACTAGTTGGTGTTAATGTGGCAAAAACATTAAGTTATGCTTTAGATAAACCTCTAATTGCAGCACATCATATTGCAGGTCATATCTATGCTAGTAATATTGATAATGATATAGTATACCCATCACTAGCACTTGTAGTTAGTGGAGGACACACTGAACTTGTATATTTAAAAGATGAACTTGATTTTGAAATAATCGGTTCTACTCATGATGATGCTGTAGGTGAAGCCTATGACAAAGTTGCTAGACAGTTAAATCTTGAATATCCTGGTGGACCTAAAGTAGACAAACTAGCTAAGTTAGGTGAAGATAAGTACAAATTTCCTCGTGCGATGATTGATAGTGACGATTATAATTTTTAGTTTTTCAGGTATGAAGTCAGCAGTGATTAACTTTGTACATAATGCAAAACAACGCGGTGAAGAGATCGTACCTGAAGATTTAGCTTGTAGTTTCCAAACAGCGGTAGTAGAGGTTTTAATCACAAAAACTAAGAAAGCTATTGTGAATTTAGGTGTTAGGCAGTTGATTTTAGCAGGTGGCGTTGCAGGTAATAGTGAACTTCGTAAGCAAGTCCTAGAACTAGAACAACAATTAGGAGTAGAAGTACTTATTCCAAAAATGAGTTATTGTAGCGATAATGCTGCAATGATGGGAGCAGCAGGATATTATTATTATAAAAATAAATATATTTGCTAATCCGTTAAACGCTAAATGCGAAGTCAACATTAGACTTAGAAGAAGTTAGAGGATAAGTATTAAAAGAGGAGTGACTCGACAAAATTGATTTTTTAAAAATCATGATTTTTGAGGCACTCCCTATATCTTTAAGATAAAGAATTCGAGGAGTTAGGATTAAAGATGTTAGAAGATGTTGAAAATTATTTTTAAACACAATTATTAAGAAATAGGAGAGTTGAAGAGTGAATGAAATTAGTGAAAAAAAACTAGAAGAAAGTCGTAGACAAGCATTACTTTTAGTCGATAAGTTGAAAGAAAACGTTAATGATTTAAAAAGTATGCGAGAACTGTCAAAAATAGTTTCTAAGGATTCAGAAATGAATGATGATTTTTGGACAGAAATATGTAATATAGATTTTACAAAAATTGAATTTTTCCCTGTTAGATCTTTGTTGGCTGGTATATTAAAAAATAAACAAGATAATTCAAATATTTCAAATATATATAATTATTTAGTAGTAGAAAATACAGAATATCTTAATAAATACGGGCAGAGTGCTTCTAAAAATTCACCAGCAATGATGGTGATATATTTTGCAGGTTTCTTGGGAGTCGGATTGTTTGTAATTGTTAATTTTATAATGTTAATGTTAGCTCGTGGAAATTTTGAAGAAGTTCTTTTTAATTTATTAGCAGGAACATTTTTTAAATGCCCTTGTTCTTGAAGTAATTGATAGACAGTACATCTGGGAATGGGAAGTACCATATTTTGAAAATAGTAAATTCCTAGCGTATGTTTGGACATATATTCCGATTATAATAATGTACATATATATGAATATTTCTACATTTATTACACAAGGGTCTAACTACAATATTAGTAATGAAATTAAACTTACTGTAGGTACTTATATTTTAATTTTAATTATTGTTAATGGTTTATTCAAATTAAAAAAATTCTGCGGATTTTATGTATAAAGTATACATAATAATCTTTAAAATAATAGCTTTCATAAGTTTTGTTTGTATCATACCTGCCTACTTTTTCAGAAAACTACCAATTGATTGGATGTATATTCTGATCACTGTTCTGATTGTTAGTAGTGTTAGAGTATTAGAGAAAATTAATGCTACAAGATCTGCAAAACTTCTATTTTATCCAATGACATTTTGTTATTTAGCATACACTCAACCAAGAGTGGTTAATACTCCTATTTTAGAGGAACAAAATATATTGTTGTATGTTTCAGGAGTATTAGCGATATTAATAATAGTCATAAGTAAACTTAGAGAAATAACTAAATAAAATTAATATTACTCCCTTTCTATATTGATAAGAAAGGGAGTGATAATTTTTATAACTAATAAATTTATATTACAAAGTGGTTTTGATTTTATTTGACCATTATTTATGTTAAAATATAATATGATTAATATTAGGAGGCGATGATATGGCGAATATTTATTTAGATTACGCAGCAACATCAAGGAAACATTTTGATATTATAGAAAAGAATATGAATATACTAAAAGAAATCTATGCTAATCCAAGTAGTGGCCATACTCTAGGAAAGAAAAATGATAGGCTAGTTCGTGAAGGACGCGAAAAAATAGCTAATACTCTAAATGCAAGCAGTAATGAAATAATTTTTAATTCAGGTGGTACTGAAAGTAATAATACAGTTTTTAATCACGTATTAGATAGATTTGAAACTGGAGAAATAATAATTACATCTATAGAACATCCATCTGTTAAAGCTAGTGCCAAGAGACTTGAAAGATTTGGATTTAAAGTTCATGAATTATCAGTAGATGAAAGTGGAGCTATATCTCTAGATGAATTAAAAGAGAAGATTAATTCTAAGACAGTATTGATTTCAATTATGCTAGCAATAATGAAACAGGGGTACTAAATCCTATAAAAGAGGTTTCAGAACTTATTGCGGATAAAAATATACTATTGCATAGTGATATTGTTCAAGCTTAGGTA
>CAKMQO010000180.1 GCA_927911695.1 uncultured Gemella sp.
ATCAATGCATCATGATTTTTATTCAGGTCTAATTTATCATACTACAACGATGTTAAAAATAGCGAAAGCTTTAGTAGCTATTTATCCATCACTAAATAAAGATTTATTATATAGTGGGATTATTTTACATGATTTAGGAAAAACTATTGAGTTAAGTGGGCCTGTAGGAACCTCTTATACATTAGAGGGAGAACTTTTAGGACATATTGTTATTATGAGTGACGAAGTAGCTCGTATGGCTGATAAATTGCGAATTGAAGCTGAAGAGATTACACTTTTAAGACATATGATTCTTGCTCATCATGGTAAATATGAATTTGGTTCACCAAAATTACCAATGATTAAAGAAGCGGAGATAATTCACTTTATCGATAATATCGATGCTAGAATGATGATGTTCGAGAAAAACTTAGCAAATGTAGAGCCTGGAACATTTAGCGATAAATTATTTGGTTTAGAAGGAAGACACTTCTATGTGCCTACGTTTGATAGAGAAGATAATTAAAGAAAAAAAATTAGAGAAAGAGAAGAAAGTATGAACAAAGGAATAAAATATATATTAGGTTTTGCTGCGATTTTTGTTGCGGCTGTAATATGCGTATTTGGGATTATCAAATATGAAGAAATGCAAGAAGGAAGTACAACGAATAATAGTGCGAATTTAGGAAGTGCTGATGGTAAAAAATTAGATAAGGAAACTACAATTATTATTGAGAAAATATCTTCTTTAAATGATATTGATGCACTTAATTCAGAGTTACACCTATCACAATCAGTTGTTGATATTTTGAAAAAATATGCTCCAACTGTATATTATACAGTTGATAATAGTGAAGGTTTTGATAAAATTTATTTCCGTTTAGGTGGATATATTGTGGATCGAAAAGTAAATGGAATTAATGAAATTATTGGTTCTTATAAAATAGATGATGGGAAACTAACATCAACAGGTGACGATTTAGGTAAAGTAGGATCTAAAATCAATGATGGTGGTTTAACATGGAAACAACTGAATTTAAATAATAAAGAACACGACAAAGGTGCTGCAAAAGCAGTTGCTGACAAATTCTTCGCTGCTAGTCTTGGAGGAGGAATGGACAGTATGTTAGGTGTTTTCGCTTATTCTTCTGATTCTAGTAAGCATGTAAGAGATGCTCAGTTAGGACTTACTGTTGTTCCAATGTCACTGGCAGAAATCACTGATATGTATAATGCAGCAACTCCAGATACATATAATGCAGATCAAGTTTATAAAAAAGTGCCAACCCTGAAACAAGCTAAGTATAGAGAAATAGATGATAGTTATAAAGGAAATGAATCTAAGTATAATAAGTCTATAGGTAACGGAGAAGTTCTTTACTTCAAGAAAGATAAGATGTATCTTGCTGCATTTGGAGGAATTGGTGGAGCTAGTGGAGTTGATCTAACAAGCCCTGATAAATGGATTGAAGAAGGGGATAGAATGATTATTCCATTAATAAGTAATTTTGAAGGTGGAAAAATTAAGGAAAAATGGTTCTTCGATTAAATAATAAACAATATGAAGGTGGTCAAAGCCGTTCTAAATACTATATTGAAAGTCGAACAGATAATTAATATTATCAATAGAATAAAAGAAAAGTGACTGACCCAATAAATTTTAACCAAGTTTGTATGATAACTAATAGACGTAGTGGTTTATCAATATCTAAGTTCGCTTTATAAAAGCTTTTAGATATCTAATAAACTACTTCGGGAAGCGACTCGACAAGATCTTGTTTCTTAAGAAATCATGATTTTGTCGAGTTACTTCCTTTTCTTGTATATATTAAAAAATCTATATGATAAGGAAAACTAGTAAGGTATGATGTTAAATAAAAATGATAAAATAGCATTAGTAGTATGTTCAAATGGAAAAAATATTGAAGATAAAGAAAGATTAGAAAAATTAGAAAGTATTTTAGTAGAGATGGTTTAGTACCTATCTTTACTAAATATATCTACAAAGATAAGTTTGGACGCGGAGCAAAAGCACAAGTTCGAGCTGAGGAGTTAATGTTCTTTTATAAAAATAAAGAAATAAAAGCGATTTTTGATATTTCTGGTGGAGATATTGCAAATGATATTTTAGATTATTTAGACTATGATGTAATAAAAAGAAATTATAAACCCTTCTTTGGCTATAGTGATTTAACGACAGTTCTGAATGCTCTTGTTAGTAAAACAAATGAGATAAATTACTTATATCAAATTTTAAATATTCTCGAAAGTGATAAAATTAGAGAGAATTTTGAGGACACGTTTCTAAAAAATAACCAGACACTTTTTGATGTGAACTGGAAATTTCTGCAAGGAAGTAGAATAGAAGGTGAAGTAATCGGAGGAAATATTAGATGTTTTCTAAAACTAGCAGGTACTAGATATTTTCCTGAAGTAGAAAATAAGGTTCTATTTATCGAAGGATTAGGAACTTCTATAGAGGGATTGGTTACACATCTTTCACAGTTAAAGCAGATTGGAGTTTTTGATAAAATTTCAGGATTATTAATAGGAACTTTTACAAAAATTGAAAAAGAAATTTCTGAAGAGGAGTTATTTGAACTTATTCAAGAGTATATTCCATCTTCTTTAGCAGTAGCTAAAACACATGAAGTCGGACACGCGAAAAATTCTAAAGCATTAAAAATTGGCGAGAAAATATATATAAAAAATGAGATTGACCCCAAAGGTTGTAAATTTTAAAAAAGTGTATATGATAA
>CAKMQO010000181.1 GCA_927911695.1 uncultured Gemella sp.
ATTACTATCACCATATTCACTTTAAGAATTATTGAAAATATAATATCTAATATTGACTTATCATAAAACGTAGCCAACGTATCTAGTTTATATACAAATGCAAAGTTAATTAACAATAAAATAATAATAAATAAATAATTAAATTTACGTCTAAATAACTTTCCGAACTCTATTGCGAACAACATTATAGATCAGCCTCGCCCTCATATAATTTAATTTTTTCTCCTAGATTACGAATTTGAAATACTTCTATGTTATTTTTCAATAAAGCATAAACTACTTCTTCGAGAACCTCTTCTCTTACTACTATTTCATTATTGTGATAAATAGTAAATTGATGCCCTTCTAAAATTTCATCTAGATTTTCTTGACTAGAAACATTTATAGCCGTAAGTTGTTTTAATATTAATAAGTCTTCTAAATTTCCGAAGTATGATTTAATTCCATCAGTAATAACTAAAACTTTATCAGCAATACTATTAAAGCTATTAAGCATTGTATCTAAGATAATTACATTTGCATTATTTGATTTATCAAGAATTAACTCACTTATCTCCTCTTTATCTTCAGCAGTTAAACTCTCTTCCGTGTTATCAACGATTAATACATTTTGATCTACTAAAATTGAAAATAGAATATGAAATTTTGTCACTTCATTTGATTCTAAATCTTTATATTTTCTACTAGCATCTAAGTTTAAAAATTCTAAGTCTCCTACTAACTCTTCTTCAGTAGCTTTTATATTAAATAGAGATAATGCTTTTCTCAAATTTTTTAATAATGATAAATCATTATAAAAACCAAAATCTTTAGCAAATAAAAGTCTCTGATTATTTATATTCTCACCATCAAAAAGAATCTCACCTTTAAACTTAGTTCTTTGTCTAAATGAATCCTTTAACAATTCTAAACTTGCAGAACTATTATTAACAATAGTCAATATTTCTCCTGTTTCAACTCTGAAATCAAGTTCTAATATCGTATCTCTTTTTATTTTTTTTGTATATTCTTTAAATTCTAAAACCATTATTTCTCCTATAAAAAATAACATTAGTGTAATGTTTTGTTGTTATATTCATTTTATCTCTTTAAATATTAGATTACATCTTATAATAATACCATTGCTTTAACCTAATGTCAAAACAATAGTAAAGAAAAATAAAAGATGATAGAAGATATTTCTTCTACCATCTTACGTGTAGTTATTTGTTTTCTTTTACAAAGAATGTTAATACAACTCCAAGTACAAATCCTACTAATGCATAGTTTAACCAAGCAAAATCAGCTGGTACTGGAAGGAAGTTTACTTTAGCTAGTACATTATCAACTGCAGGTACTGCAAGTTTAAATGTTGAAGCTACAGTAGAATATAAACTAAATAATCCAGTGAATAAAACTGTACAAACATAAACTACTTTTTTACCTCCAAAGAAGTTGTTTAAATCCTAGTAAAATTAATACCATTGTTAATGGATATAATAAAACAAGTACTGGAACAGCTCCTTGGATGATTGCTGCTAATCCGTAGTTACCTACTGCAAATGAGAATAATGTTAATGCGATAGCATAAGTTTTATAACTAACTTTGTCATAAAGTCTTACGAAGAATGAAGCACAAGCTGTTACTAATCCAACACTTGTAGTTAAACAAGCTAAGAATACGATAACGAATAGTAATAATTTACCAACATTACCAAAGTAATATGTTGTTGCCCCTGTTAATACTCCTGCTCCAGTTTTTTGTAATCCTAACACTGAAACAGATGTTGCTCCGATATTAGAGATAAATACATATACTAAAGCTAATAATAAAGCAGCGATAATTGCTGATTTAGCTGTGTTGTTAAATACTTCTTTTTTAGTTTTTGCTCCGTAAAGTTTAACAGAGTTAATTACGATAATACCAAATACTAATGATGCTAATGCGTCCATTGTATTATAACCTTCCATTAGTCCATTTGTAAATGCTAATGAAGTAGTTTGATAAGTTTTTGTAGGTTCTTGTGCTACACCCATAGGTTTAACTAATGATGCAATGATTAAAACAACCATTGAAAGTAGTAAAACTGGTGTGATCACAGTTCCGATTCTATCTACTAATTTATTAGGGCTAATAGCTAACCATAATGTTAATCCCATAAAGAATGCTAAGAAAATAGCTTGTGCAATTATAGTATTTTCTGGTGCTACAAAGCTAGATAATCCTAATTCATAAGTAGTAGTCCCTGTTCTAGGGATTGCAAAGAAAGGTCCAATTGTTAAGTATAATAAAGTCGTAAAAGCAACACCGAATACTTTCCCTGCTCTGCTTGATAAATCTAATAGGTCTTCAGCTCCTGAATACCCCATTACAATAACTCCTAATAGTGGTAATCCCACTCCCATAATAATAAATCCGATCATCGCTGTAGATAAGTTTGTTCCAGCGTTTTGTCCTAAGAATGCTGGGAAAATTAAGTTACCAGCACCAAAGAATAGTGCAAATAGCATAAGTCCGATTGATACATATGGATTTTTCTTTAAAAATTTTAACATGTCATCTCCTCCAAATATTTTCAATTAATTTTTAATATGTTATATACAATAATATATTTCA
>CAKMQO010000182.1 GCA_927911695.1 uncultured Gemella sp.
ATTTTTTATTTCTCCATATATTCAAAGATTACTATATCTGTTATTCCATACTGTTTTTCTTTTATAACTTCAAGTTTTTCATCAGTAATAGTGATTTCTTCTGTATTGCTCTTTTCACAAATTACTAACGCTTTATCATTACATAGATTATTATCTAAAATACACTGTAATGCTTCATCTATTAAACCTTTATCGTACGGTGGATCTAGAAAAATAATATCAAATTTCTCTTCTTTTTTCCCGAAAATTTTCAATGCTCGTTTGAAATCATTTCTATATAAAGAATAATCTGTAGCATCTATTCTACATTTTTCAATATTACTTTTAATGACTTTTATTGCATTATTACTTCCATCAATAAAAGTTGAATGCTTAGCACCACGACTTAACGCTTCTATTCCTAAGCCACCTGTTCCACCAAAAAGGTCTAATACTTTACAATCATAGCAATCTATCATATTGAATAAATTTTCTTTAATTTTATCCGTTGTCGGTCTTGTATTCATTCCTTCAACAGCATTTAATTTTATAGATCTGTATTTTCCTGCTATAACTCTCATGTTTCCTCGCAATAAATATCTAATATACTGTATTTATTATTGATATCTTTAAAATAAGGGAGAATATAGCTTTCGCTTCCCCCTTATTTTAATATTTTTATTTTGTTTGAAAATCTTTATCTAAATGCTCAAAACTTAAATGTAAATCTGACATTCCTGATAATTCGATTTTCTTAACGAATTTCTTTTTCTTAAGATCTGCAACAATACTTTCTATTCTAGTTTCATCAACATAGATGCATGCATATCTTCCTCTTTTAGAATAAGAAATAAAGTTCCCATATTTTTCTAATTTTATTTAAGTCTTTTAAAACTTTTTAAAAATAGACATATATTCCACGTCTTTCTTTTTCAAATAACTCCATAAATTTCTCCTAGAAATGAGCTGCTGCGTCTACTCGACCTTTCTCATCAATTTTAATTACTTTAACTTTCAGAGTGTCTCCAACTTTTACAACATCTTCAACTTTATTTACTCTTTCTTCAGCTAGTTTAGAAATGTGAACTAGAGCATCAACACCTGGGAATAATTCAACGAAAGCACCGAATTTTTCAATACGTTTAACTTCAGCTAGGTAGATTTCACCAACTTCTGCTTCACGAGTAATATTTTCAATGATTTCGATTGCTTTATTAATTCCTTCAATTTCAGGTGAAGAAATAAATACATCTCCATTTTGTTCGATATCAATTTTAACACCAGTTTTTTCGATGATTTCATTGATAACTTTACCACCTGAACCAATAACATCTTTAATTTTTTCAGGTTTAATTTTAATAATTTTAATTTTCGGTGCAAATGCAGAAACTTCTTGGCGTGGTTCAGCGATAATGCTGTTCATGTGATCTAGAATTTGTAATCTACCTACACGTGCTTGTTCTAATGATTCTTTTAAGATTTGCTCACTTAAACCATCAATTTTGATATCCATTTGAAGCGCAGTAATACCTTCAGCAGTACCAGCTACTTTAAAGTCCATATCTCCAAGGTGGTCTTCCAAACCTTGAATATCAGTTAAAATAGTATAGTGTTCATCTTTCTTAACTAATCCCATTGCAATACCAGCTACCTGAGCTTTAATCGGAACCCCAGCTGCCATAAGAGCCATAGATCCAGAACAAATTGTCGCTTGAGAACTTGAACCATTAGATTCTAAGATTTCTGATACGATACGAATTGTATATGGGAAATCTTCTTTTGAAGGGATAACTTGAGCCAATGCACGTTCCCCTAGAGCACCGTGACCAATTTCACGACGTCCTGGAGCACGACTGAATCCTACTTCACCAACTGAGAATGCTGGGAAGTTATAGTGTAACATAAATCTCTTGTTTTCTTCTTGAGTTAAGTCATCAATGATTTGTTCATCTGATAAGTTACCTAATGTTACAACACCTAGAGATTGAGTTTGTCCACGAGTAAATAATGCAGAACCGTGTGTTCTAGGTAATACATCCACTCTAGATGCTAAAGGTCTAATTTCTGTTAATGCACGTCCATCAGGTCTAACTTTATCTTCAGTGATTTCACGACGAACCTCATCTTTTACGATTTTATCTAATGATAATTTTGCTTCTTTAACGATATCTAACTCATCTTCAGCTGTTGCACGTTCTTCGAATACTTCAAGAACTTTTTCTTTAACAGCAGAAATAGCTTCGTCACGTGCTTGTTTATCTTTAATAGCAATTGCTTCTTTCATTTGAGCTAATGCCATTGATAGTACTTCATTGTAAATAGTCTCATCAATAACTTTTAACTCAACAGCCATTTTTTCTTGTCCGATTTCGTTAACGATTTGTTGTTGGAACTCGATTAGACGTTTGATTTCTTCATGTCCAAACATTATAGCATTTAACATAATTTCTTCAGATACTTCTTTAGCTCCTGCTTCAACCATGTTAATCGCGTCACTTGTTCCAGCTACTTTTAAATCAACTGTAGAACGTTCCATTTGTTCAACTGTTGGGTTAATTACAAATTCTCCATCTACATATCCAACTGTTACTCCAGCGATAGGTCCTTTAAATGGAATGTTTGATACTGATAGTGAAAGTGAACTTCCTAGCATTGCTGCCATTACTGGATCACAATCATACTCTACTGATAATACAGTTGAAATAACTTGTACTTCATTTCTAAATCCATCTTCAAATAATGGTCTAATCGGTCTATCGATTAAACGTGCAGCAAGAGTCGCTTCTGTTCCTGGACGACCTTCTCTACGTAAAAATCCTCCTGGAATTTTCCCTACTGCATACATTTTTTCTTCATAGTTAACTGTTAATGGGAAAAAATCAACATCTTTTGCTTCTTTTGAAGCAACAGCTGTCGTTAGTACAACAGTATCTCCGTATTTTACTACTACTGCTGCGTTAGCTTGGCGAGCCATTTCACCTAGTTCAACTGTTAATGTTTTTCCAGCCCATTGTGTTGTATAAACTTTTTTATCTTGAAACATGTTTATTTCCTTTCAATATTTTCTTAAACTTTATATAAATCGACTACCTTATTATATCACGAATGCTAGTATTTACAAAGAAAAAAAACGAAAACATAGTAGAAATAACTTTGATTTCTCTATATTTTCGTTTATTAATTTCTAAACTAATTGTAATTGATATAGTTTATATAAAACTAATATTATTAACAACATAATAACAAATAATATTATATATATTTTTTGTTTATTTGACATAATTATAAATGTCCTTGAATCTCTTTTTCTAGAATATTTCTAACGTGTTCGCATACACGAGTAAAGTGTTGGATTAAATCCATAAACACTACTCCAGCTGGAATTTCACAAACTCCATCTTTCATACGTTGAGTGTGTTGTTTACGTGCATTTTTTTCAAGTGTATAGATATTTCCACAAGCTGCTAACGCTGCACCTGCTAATGCTATGTTGTTTTCTTCTAGTGATTTTATAGTTTTTAAAATTACATCATTACAAAGATCGTACATTTCTTGAACTTCTGCTTTTGCAGCATCAGAAAACTTCAGTTTTTTCCTAATTTGATAATCTACTGATAATACTATATCTCTAGCGTGGTCCCCAATTCTTTCAACATCACGAGTTCCATCTAATAATGTTGAAGCAATTAAACCTTCTTTTGGACTTAATTTTTCTCTAAATAATAGAGTTAAGTAATCAGTCATTTGTTCATCAAAATTATTAATTGCATCTTCATAAGTTTCACCTTTTTCTCGTAATTGTTCATCACGATTCATAAAGTACTCTACTGAGTTACGTAAACTTTTTTTAGATAAAATTAACATTTCAACAAATTCTTTTTGCACTTGTCCTAATGCAACCGCTGGTGCACTTGTTACTAGTGACTTATCAAGATATTGTGTACTGTATTTGATTTGCTCATCTTCACCTGGAATAATTTTCGTAACAATAACCACTAATACACTAATGAATGGGAATTGTAATATTGTGTTTAAAATATTAAATGTACCGTGTGCAGATGCAATAGTCATTTTCGGCTCTAGACCTAATGTTGTTTCTAAATATTGAATGAAAGCACCATAAGGTACTAACGCTATTAAACAGATAATAGTACCGATAACGTTAAATAATACGTGAGATGCTGCTACACGTTTTGCAGCAATATTACTTCCAACCATTGCTAATGCAGCTGTTGTAATCGCTGTCCCAATATTATCCCCGAATAGAACTGGTAATGCACCAGTTAGGCTTAAAGCTCCGTCTGCATACAGGTTTTGTAAAATCGCAATAGTCGCTGCAGAAGATTGAATTAATACAGTTAAAAATGTACCTACTCCTACCCCTACTACCGCACTATCATTAATATGCGTTAATATGTTTTGGAACCAAGACATATCTCTCATAGGTCCCATTGCTGTAGACATCATTTTTAGGGCATAGAAAATCCCTCCAAAACCAAAAATTACACGACCAATATTATTTACAACTTTAGCACGAGTGAAGAATAAGAATGCTGCTCCTAAGAATAATAAAGGTAGCGCATATTTAGATATATTAAATCCGATAATGAATGATGTTAATGTTGTTCCGATATTAGAACCCATTACAATAGCAATTGCTTGTTTCGTTTTTAATAATCCAGCTCCTACTAAACTTATAGTAATTACGATTGTTCCTGTACTTGACTGAATAAGTATCGTAACAATAATTCCGGCTAAGACAGCCATAAGTGGTTTAGATGTATATTTATCTAAAACATATCGCATTTTCTCCCCGGCTATTAATTGAAGTCCGTCCCCCATGTACTTAATACTGAATAGGAATAAACCAAGACCTCCTAAAAAAGAAAATAAAATTTCTTGCCAAAGTGCTGACACTTTTTTGTCCTCCTAGTATATGTTGCGTGTATCTTTTAACACACAAATAAATTTTACCATATATATTTTAAAAGCACAACTGAAATCTAAAACTAGAAATATTAAAATATTATTACAAATGTTTACATTAATTACTTAAAAAACACTAATATGACACTAATATTTTTGTAAAATAAAAAAGGCATCTACATAAATGTAAACACCTTTTTCTATAATGCTTATTAAGCTTGTGGATAAACAGAAACTTTTTTACGGCTACGTCCGTATCTTTCGAAACGTACAACTCCGTCAACTAGTGAGAATAGTGTATCATCTCCACCTTTTCCTACGTTAGTTCCTGGCCAAATTTTTGTTCCACGTTGTCTGTATAAGATAGAACCTGCAGTTACGTACTGACCATCAGCTCTTTTAGCACCTAAACGTTTTGATTCAGAGTCACGTCCGTTTTTAGTAGAACCTACCCCTTTTTTAGATGCGAAGAATTGTAAATTTAATTGTAACATCATGTCTATTTCACCTCTCTTACTTCAATAGTTATATAATCTGAATAATTTTCT
>CAKMQO010000183.1 GCA_927911695.1 uncultured Gemella sp.
GCAAACATTAAGCTGAAAGAACTTTTCTTCCTTTAGCTCTACGTCTTGCTAATACATTTCTTCCGTTTTTAGTGCTCATTCTAGCTCTAAATCCGTGTACTTTTGAATGTTTTCTTTTATTTGGTTGATACGTACGTTTCATTTTGTCCTCCTCGAGTTTTCTTTTCTTTACTTAGATAGATGTAATAACTGAATTAGTTTAACATATCTAAAATAATTTATCAAGTAAAAACCTCATTTTTTCTAAAAAAAATCTAGGCAGGTGCAAATATACTATAGAATATAACTAAATATTATCACTAATTATGATTAAAATTCTTATTCTTTCATTGATAGATAAAAATAATAGTCCATGTACTAATAGATAATATTGTTAATAATCTGTTAATTTTTGTTTTTCAGTATAAGAAAATATTTAAGTATCTCTTTTGAATACTTTTCCACAGTTTATTATAAGTTATCCACATATCTTTGTTAATAACTTTATTAACATCTAGAAACCATTTTCTTTTTTCTTAAGTTTTTAACAGATTTATAAAGTTATTCACAATTTCACATTTAAAAGTTATTCACAGGTGTTAATTGTGTGTGAAAAACTCTTAAAGTATATTTATATTAATCTTAAAAGTTGTTAATAAACTTTTAAATTATCTTGATTATTTATTTAATTTCTTTTCTTTTTAACATATTCACATCTTTTTATTACTCTTTTATTCACATAGTTAATAACTTCTGTTAACAACTTGTGAATAACTTATGTTTTATTTTATTAACTTTTTATGCTATAATTAATTATATATTTTTTTAAGGAGGTATTTCATTGAGTAATTCTAATTTCTTATGGGAAATTATTCTTCGTGAACTAAAGAGTACCGTTGATCCTCATGTTTTTGATACTTGGTTTTCTGGTGCTTCTATAGATAACGTCGATTTTATGAAAAAATCAATAGTTATTACTAGTAAAGAAGCTCTTATTTCTCAATTTATTCAAGGTGCTTATGATCAAAAATTAAAAGAAATACTAAAGAAAAATACTGGATTTGATTTTAATATAGACTATACTTCCCTTGACACTGATATTCCTCTAATTACACCTCAGGTTGTTGATGAAAAGCCAGCAGCTGAAAATCTAATTAGACAGAACTTTCTTCAAGGTGATAAACCTTCTGGGGCTCAACATTTTTACCAAAAACAAACTTTTCCTCTAGAAGATTATAAACATCCTGTCCCTAATAAAAATATTACAGCGAGTAAAAAGAATCCTACGCTTAATAAAAACTACACTTTTGAAAATTTCGTAGTAGGGGAAGGTAATGCTTTTACACATAATATAGCATGGAATGTTGCAGTTTCTCCTGGTGGTATCTATAATCCTCTATTTATCTACGGAGGTGTTGGACTAGGAAAAACGCACTTACTTCACGCTATTGGTAATGAAATGGAAGCTAATTTTCCTGATTTTAAAATTGAATGTATTTCATCTGAGAAATTTTTAAATGAATTTCTAGCTTCTATTAAACCTATGAAAGATAAAAACAACTATACTAATGCGGATGAAGACTTTAGAAGAAAATACCGCGACGTTGATGCTCTTTTAATCGATGATATTCAATTCTTATCAGGTAAAACTGAAACACAAAATGCATTTTTCATACATTTAACGAGCTACAAATGAATCAGAAACAAATCGTTCTTATAAGTGATCGCTCTCCATCTCAACTTAATGATTTGGAAGATAGATTAGTTACTAGATTCAGTCAGGGGATCACTGCGGACATTACACCACCTGACTTCGAAACACGTATGGCAATTATTAAATTCAAATGTGAACAGTTCGATATTAAACTAGATGAAGAGACACTTACTTATATTTCTAGTAATGTATCATCTAATATAAGAGAGCTTGAAGGTGTTCTTAAACGTATTAAGTTCACAGCAACTTCTAAGCATGAACAACCTTCACTTAGTATTGCCGAGGAAATACTAAAAAGCGCAAAAAACTTCACCTAGAAAAAAATATTTCACCTGATAATATTATTAATGTTTGTGCAGACTTCTATAAAATCAAGGTTGATGATATTCTTTCATCTTCTCGTAAAAAAGAAGTCGTACAGGTTAGAAATATAGCTATCTACTTATGTAGGGAACTTACTACATTATCATTCCCTTCTATAGGTGATTGTTTTAATAAAGATCATACTTCTATTCTTTATTCATTCAATAAAATAGCAAAACTAAGCAAAGATGAAAATCCTGAGATTTTTGAAGATATAGAAGTAATAAAAGAACGTTTAGGAAAAATATAAGAGGCTGTTAAAATCTACTAAAGATATTAATATGTTTTTTCACAAGTTATTAACAAGGAAAAATTCATTATTTTTGCGTATTCTTTAGTTTTCCACAGTTTTTACAGGCCTTATTATTATTATTTTATTAAATATATATTATATATAAGGAGAAAACATGAAATTTACTATAACTAAATCAAATTTTCTTGATGGCTTAAATCACGTATCAAGAGTAATTGCCCCTAATTCTCTTTTTGAAATTCTAAAAGGAATTAAAATAGAATTAGAAAAAGATAAACTTATATTAAAAGCAAGTGATTCTTTAGTATCTGTAGAATATTCTGTAAATAGCTATGAAGATGATAAAGAAGTTATTACAATAGAAGAAGAAGGACAAGTAGTATTACCTTCTCGTAATTTTATAGAAATAATTAGAAAAGCACCAACAGATTTAATAGAAATCGAAACAGTTGGTAACAATATTTTAGTTAAATCAGGTAAAAGTGAATTTAACGTAAAAGGATATGATGCAAATGATTATCCAGAATTCCCAGTTATCTCTAAAGAAAACAGTCTTAAATTAGAAGCTAATGTTTTTAACGATATTATTAAAGAAACAGTATTCTGTACAGCACCTAATGATCAAAGACCTATTCTTGAGGGGGTTAACTTCTCATTAAGTAACAAAGTCTTAACAGCGACAGCAACTGACTCATATCGTCTAAGTAGAAGACAAGTTACACTAAATGATGAAGATAGTCAACAAAGAGTTTTAACTTAATTATTCCTAGAAAGCTCTAACTTATTTCCAAAGAATGATAGAAATGGAAAAAATCAAGTAGAAATCTTCTATGAAAATAATAGAATAGTTCTTTACTACCAAATGTAGTTTATACAGTATTATTAATTAGTGGAAACTATCCAAATACTAATAAACTTATTCCTACTGTTTTTGAATGTACATTCGTAGCGAACAGTAGAGAATTCTTTAGTGCAGTTGATAGGGTTGCATTAATGAGTAGAGAAGATAAAGATGATATTATTAAATTAGTAGTAACTGATAATCTATTAGAGGTTTCTTCTCAGTCTAAAGAGTTAGGAAGTGCTGTAGAGGAATTAAAAGTTTCTTCTACATTAGAAGATGAAAAATTCGAAATTTCTGTATCTGGGAAATATCTAAAAGACGCGGTATCTGCGGTTGCTGCGGAAGAAATTATCGTTAAGTTCTCAGGTGAGCTAACAGCGTTTATTATTCAACCAAGTGATTATCACAGAGAAATTATTGAATTAATTTTACCAGTAAGAACTTACTAATAAAAAATAGGGAGTAATGGATTGAAATAAAAAGCTCCGTAAAATCAATTATTAAATTTAAAACGTAATGGTTTATAGATAAACTATATAATATAGTAATAATTTATAGAGTATCTATTAATTATACGGGGGTAACTTTGTAAATATGATTTATATAAAATCAGTATTTTTAAGTTACTCCCTTTTCAAGCTTAAATTAGGAGGAACAATGACAAAGAAAAAAACTAGCATATTAATTTTATTAGGTGTTGTCTTTTTAGGACTTATTCTTAGAACACCTATTACAGCAGTAGGTGCAATCGTTGGACCATTAAAATCTATACTAGATATCAACAATACGGTTGCTGGATTTATCACGACAATACCATTAATTGCATTTGCGATATTCAGTCCGATGGTAGCAAAATTATCAAATAAAGTAGGTTTAGAAAAGACGATATTATTAGCTGCGGTAATTATTACTGTAGGTTTAGGGCTTAGATTCTATATTAATACTTATATATTCTTCCTTACTACATTTATCGTAGGAGTAGGAATAACAGTAGGTAATGTATTATTACCAGGATTAGTTAAGAAATATTATCCAGAAAAACTAGGAGTTATGACTGGTTTTTATGCAGTTGTTATGAATATCGGGGCTGCGGTTGCTGCGGGTATCAGTTATCCATTATTAAGTACAAATATAGGTGGAGAGAAATTCTCAACAGGACTTGCGGTTAATATTTGGATTGCGATTGCGGTTATTAATATCTTTATCTACGCAACTATGTCGAAAAATAATGTAGTAAGTGATGTTAAAGATACTCATGAAAAAGTCCATGGATACTTTAAACATTCTAAAATGTGGACGATTATGTTGAGTATGGGATTACAATCAGCGTTATTCTATTGCAGTGTTTCATGGTTTGCTGAAATTATGATTAGTAAAGATTTCTCACCTGAAACAGCAGGGCTATTATTATCAATTAGTCAATTCGCTCAATTTCCATCTACTTTTATAGTACCGATTTTAGCAGATAAATTGCATAATAAATTAATTATCCCTACAGTAATTACGATTGGATATATCGTGTCACTTGTTGGAATGCTTTCGACAAGTGGGAACTTCGTATTAATGCTAACATTTATAGTTATTTTCGCGTTAGCTGGAGGAGGATCATTCTCATATGTTATGTATCTATTCTCAGCTAAATCAAGAAATGAAAGTGAAGCGGCTGATATCTCAGGTTTAGCACAATCAGGGGGATACTTATTAGCGGCAATATTCCCGCCATTATTAGGATATATCAGAGATATCTCTGATTGGAATAAAGCACTATATGTATTAATAGCGACATCAGCAGTATTACTGGTGACATTAATTCACTGTAGTTCTAAAGGAAATATAATAGAAAATTAATAAATAAGAGTAACTAACTAGCTAATTCTATGAAATAGTAAAGGTTAGTTACTCTTTTTTATAATATCAAGTTTTTATAAAGAAAAGTTTAAAGAAACAAAAATAAGTATATGAATAAAACAGTAAAAAGAAGTAATTGATAGAGTATATAATATATTAATCTATTGATAAATACAGTTTAGAGAAAAATAATAGTACAAGTAATAAGAATTTTAATAAATAATTAAGATA
>CAKMQO010000184.1 GCA_927911695.1 uncultured Gemella sp.
TATATTTGGCGACCCAAATTTCAATATTATTATGAGACTTTATAGCATACTTTTTCGCTAACGATCTTATGCTTATGTTTTCATTTATATACTCTAGTACGACTTTCTTTTTAAATTCAAAATTATATTTAGTCATAAAAAATACCGACCTCCAAAAAGTAGATTTTTTGGTCTAACTTTTTGGGGTCGGTACATAATAGTCTTATTATTTATTTGTAGTTTAATTGTTGTAAAATTTTTTAGAAATAAAGCAATTTGCGAATTATCTACCGGGATTAAAAAAGAGGAATTTATTATAAAAAAAAGTGGGAAATACTCTATTTGGATAAAAGATAAGAGGTATTCTTTTACTAACATTAGAGATTTAAGGATAACTGTTGTTAATAAAAATACTTGTGAAAAAAAATGTCTAGAAGAAGTAGTTTATAAATCTAAAGGACTAGGGGTTATTTGGAGAAGAGTAGAATTTTATTGTTTTCAAGCTGATGAAGGGGAGTATATTATTTCATTTGAAAGTGATGAGAGATTTCGAGAGTCTATTTTTAATACTACTATCCAAGTTCGTAAGTATATATCTTTTTATAAGTTTGTGTTAGTTATTTTCGGAGTTCAGTTTCTCTTATTTATAATTAGTGTATTACTAATTATTATTTTAAAAAAATTTTAATCAATAAGTTTTAATATATAATTGTTTATAGTATTTTTAAATAAATTAGTTTATTTTAGGAGAAGGAAGAATTAATGAATCAAAAAATAAAAATATATTTTATAGGTGGTTTAGGCAGTAATTATTATTTCGCAAAGGATTTCTTTCAAGAGCTTGAAGAAGAAACTATTTTTTTAAATCCTTATAAAGAAATAATACAAGATAAAAAAGAACTGCAAAATTGGTTTAATGATGAAGTAAGAGATTGTGAAGAGGTTTATCTGATTGGTCATTCACTAGGTGGTGATTTAGCTAGATTTTTAGCATCACGTTGTCTGAAAGTAACTAAACTTATTTTACTTGATGGAGGTTATTTGAATTTAGATGAATTTATACCTCTTGAAAATGAGATAGAAGCGACAAAAGATTATTTTAGTCAGCATACTTTTTCAAATTTGGAAGAAGTTATAGCTAATGAAAAATCTAAGTCGTATTATTGGTCAGAAAATCTAGAAGAAGCATTAAGAAATTCTTATCGTTATAATAATACTTCTGACAAATTTGAATTTAGATTTAGATTTTGAAAAAAGTTTCTTGTTTACTTAAATTACGTCGAGCTATTAGATCATATCAAAGAAATTTAGAATCAAAAGACGTATTATTTATAGCTCCGGCATATGAGGAAGAACCTGAATGGAGAAAGATATCACTAGATAAACTTCCGAAATATTTTGATGTTGAGTTAGTGGAAAATTGTGGCCATGAGATGTATATGAACCATCCTATTGAAATTGCTACAATAGTACACGGTTGGATTAATGAAAAATAATTTAATAAATTTATTGTTAATAAAAGAGGTCTTTAGAAAGTCTAAAGGTCTCTTTTAGCTATTTGTAGAAAATATTATTCCATTTAAATAGCGATAATTGATATCCTTCATAGTTTAATAATTTGACTTTACAAGTTATATTCTATATGCTTAGTATAATGCAATTTATTATTTATTAATAAAAATTTTATATTTTAAGGAGAAAAAATGTTTTTAGCTATTAATGAAATAAAGGATGCTAAGCTCAGGTATAGTCTTATTGTAGGATTACTTACACTAGTTTCTTATTTGATGTTTTTTTTTATCTGGATTGGCTTTTGGATTGATTGATCAGAATAGATCTTCTATTGATCATTGGAAGGCGGATACGGTATTACTTTCTTCAGAGGCTAATAGAACTTTAGCTTTATCAAATCTTAAATTATCGGATAAATCATCGTTATCTGCGGATAATGTTGAGCCATTTAGTCAAATAGTTACAGTTGCTAAGACTGAAAAGAATTCAAATGATGATGTTAAACAGAAGATTAGTATTTTTGGAGTTAATGATGGGAGTTTCTTGATTCCACCGATAATAGAGGGAAGAAGTTTTTGAAGCAGAAAATGAAGTAGTGATTGAAAAGAGTTTATCTGAAAAAGAAGGTTTTGCTATTGGAGATACAATTAAAACAGCAAATTCTGATACTGAATTAAAAATAGTAGGTTATACAGAAAAATCTAGATTTAATGTAGCTCCAGTCATATATATGAATATTAATGATTTTCAAGTGTTGAAATATGGTAATAATAAATCAACTGATAATCCTATGATTAATGCTTTCGTGGTAAAAGGTGAATTAAAGGATTACGACAGCTCTGTTTTTCAAAAAGTTAGTATAGCTGATTTCATTAATGAATTACCAGGTTATAATGCTCAAATTTTAACATTTGGATTAATGATAGGATTTTTAATAGTGATTTCTGCTATTATTATAGGAATCTTCATGTATGTACTTACTATTCAGAAAACACCTATCTTTGGTATAATGAAGGCACAAGGGATTTCGAATAGAATTATTGGAACTTCTGTCTTATCGCAAACATTCTTACTTTCATTAGTTGGGACTATACTAGGTTTGGTCGGAACATGGATAACATCACTTATCCTGCCATCAGCAGTACCATTTTTTAGGAAATGGACTTTATTAACAGTGTTATATTCGTTAGTTTGAATTATTTTTTCTTTAGTTGGAACATTATTCTCTGTTTTAGCTATTAGAAAAATTGATCCATTAAAAGCAATAGGATAGGTGTTATATGAATGTATTAGAATTTATAAATGTAACTAAATCATATAGAGATGGAAATAAAGAAATAGAAGCGCTAAAAGAAACCAATTTTAAAATAGAAGAAGGCCAATTTATAGCGATTATAGGTCCATCAGGCTCAGGAAAATCAACTTTCTTAACTCTAGCAGGAGGACTTCAAACTCCATCTAAAGGTCAAATAATTATTAACGGAAAAGATTATACTAATTTGTCTGAGAAAGAAAGAGCAAAGTTACGATTTAACGATATTGGATTTGTTCTGCAGGCATCTAATTTGGTTCCATTTTTAACAGCAAAACAACAGTTAGAACTAGTTGATAGAATAAATAAGCAAAAAAGACAAACACTTCAAGATCAAAAATCTTTATTTAAAGAATTAGGAATAGATCATTTAGAAAATAAATTACCAAAAGACTTATCAGGCGGAGAACGACAACGATTAGCTATTGCTAGAGCTCTTTACAATAATCCGGCAATTATCTTAGCTGATGAACCTACAGCAAGTCTTGATTCAGATAGAGCGTTTGAAGTCGTAGATTTACTTTTAAAAGAGTGTAAAGAAAAAAAATAAATCAATTATTATGGTAACACATGATAATAGAATGATTGAAAAATGTGATCATGTTTACCGAATGAAAGATGGTATTTTGACAAAAGAAAGATAAAATATAAAGTGTCTAAGTGAAATAACTTAGGCATTTTTTGTTGCTAATAAGTATAAGTTAGAATATAATAAAATTATAAATAAAATATGTTGTGAATATTAGGAGATGAATAATATGCTTTTACTAGGTGTAGAGAAAGAAAATGGATGGTTATTTGCAGAATATAGCTTGACTTATAGAGTTGATTGGGAACATATCTGTAAAGGAGTTAAATTAGCTTATGACTATTATGAGAATGTTGAAGTTCTTGTTGATGATAAAATAGTAAATATAAACTCAAAAGAACAAGTTATGGACTTAGTAGAAGCTGGAAAGATGACTATACGTGGTATTTCTAAAATAATAGGTGTACCATTAATGATAACATTTTTTTAATCAACTACAAGTAGCTAGATGTTCAGTAGCCTGTGCTACAGAAGAATTTCAAGTAGCTGATTACGAAAAATTTAATAAGTCATTAGCTCAATATATGGATAGCCTAGAAATAGCTATGTTTAGATAAGAAAGACGAAAGTCTTTTTTATTTTAGAATTATATATATTATTTAGATAAATAATTGTATAAAGCATATTAATATGATAATATGTGTTAAGGTAGTTTATAGCATTCTCATTATATTAAATTTGTGAGCAATATATTAACTAATATTTTTAAATAAAGTCAAAATAGTATAGAAAGGAAGAAAATGAAGAATTTAAGGTTTGATGGAACGCAGTTAAAATATATAGCTATAATTGCTATGACAATTGATCATTTAGCGTGGCTATTATATCCAGGTTTAGTTAAAGAACCGATTCCAGTACTGATGCACATAGTAGGACGTTTAACAGCTCCAATTATGTGGTATTTTATAGCAGAAGGATGTTATTATACAAAAGATATTAAGAAATATTTCTTTAGAATTATGAGTTTTGCTGTTGTCAGTCACTTTGCTTTTTGCTTTGGTTTAGGAATAACATTTGATATAACTACAGGAAGTATATTTAATAAAACGAGTGTCTTATTCCCATTAGCGATGTCGGTTGCATTAATCGCAATATTTAGAAATGAGAAGATAAATAATACATTAAAGATTTTAGCAATTATTGTTTTCTGTTTATTAACGTTTGTAGCGGATTGGTCTTCTATAGCTCTAATGATGCCATTCTTCCTATATAATCATAGAGGGAATAAAAAACAACAAATATTTGACTATGTTATTTGGATAAGTGTTTATGCAGCTATTTATATTATATTTATAGATGTATTTTATGGAGTATTACAGTTTGCAACTTTATTCTCCCTACCATTATTAATGAGATATGATGGTACTAGAGGAAAACACATTGGTTCTAAGTGGTTCTTTTACTACTATTATCCAATACATTTAGCTATTATAGGTATTTTTAGAATTATATTATATGGAAATATTTCATTGGTATTTTAAAAGTAAAAAAATTTTAAAAAGAAGTGTATATTAAAGATATCATTTCTTTTTTTTACTGTTATGTTATAATTATAGTGACTATAATTTTGTAGTTATTTAGGAGGAAAGTATATGAAGAAAAATATTTTATTAATTTCAGTAGCAACACTGTTATCTATTGGTGTAGTTGGTTGTGGTATTAAACAATCGACTGAAAATAAGCAGAGTGAGCAAAAACTAAAAACTGTTGAAGGACCAGGTAAAGATTTTGATTGGAATGCTAAAGTTTCACCTGTTGGTACTAAACGTACTTATATTGAGCAAAATACTGGAAAAAGTTTTGATCACGACCTAACTAGATTAAAGAGAGCTCAGAGTAAATTAGAAGAAAAACGTAAAACCATAACTGATAAAAAAGTCCAAGAAGCACTTAAAGTTGTTGATGCTTTCTATGTAAACCAAGAAAATATCGATGTTATTGTGAAAGCAGGGGGATTTAATAATCAAAGAGAAATGTATAAAAAAGTTTGGAATGATTTAAAACAGTCCATGATTCCATCGGAAGAAAATGTTAATTTTAAATATCAAAATATTAATTACGATATGAATGAATATGGTCCTATGATTCTAAAAGTTAATGGTAATGCTTATGGTAAGGCTGGAGCTTATGATTTTATAGATTATAAAGTTGAGGGTAATACTGTTTACTTATCTTTAATCGTTCCAACAATCGATACATATCAATATACGGTTAAAGCTACTTATAAACTAAACTACAAAACATTTTTTGAGCCGTTAGCTCAAATGAATGCAACAAGTAAAAATATTGCAGAAAAAGGATTTTCTAAATTTATTTTTTACTTAGCATCAGTTGATTTCAAAGGTGATGGATACGTGGATTTACAAGGTATGGATTATTTGGCAAAAGAAAAACAATACCTTGCAATTCAAGTAGATGACTCAGGAAAAGTATCGATTGACAATGACAATCTATTAAATTTATTGCGTATAAAAATGGACGTAGCAAATAAAAAGAACATGGTTAAATTTAATATAACCAAAATCTAATAAAAAAGTTCCTTATTAATATATAACTTAATAAGGAACTTTTTTACATATATTGTGATACCAATATGTAGTAAAAAAGCACAAGATATAATATAATATGGATATTAAAAATAAACTGTTTTCGAAAGGATAAAATGAATAGTAAAGAAGAAAGAGTTCAATGTCAAAAGTTATGGGCAAAAAATAAATATCTTGTTTTAAGCCATTCAAGCAAAATATACTTAGAAATTAGAACGTATTTAAAGCAAGAAGAAGTATCCCAAAATAAAGTGAGCGAGCTTATAAAACAAGCTGTAAGTTTACCTGAAGATAAAGGACAAGTAACGAATGCATTACATCACGTCTGGGGATATTTTAAAAAATATGCAACAAAAGAAGAAAAAGATAATTTTTTTGAAATAATTGAAGAATATCATAATAATAAATATAAAAAAGAAGATTTGCTAAAAGAAGTGAAACATCTTCTAAATAAATATCCAAATAAATATTTAGAAGAATCTACTTTTATCAATGGAGGACAAAATGAGACTTTGGCATGAAGAACTAATATCAAAATTACCAAGGCAACAACTCTTAGGTCAGCATAGAGAGTGTTGTGCATTAAGAGGAAATGGTTGGGGTAAGAAACATGCAACGGTAGATTATGTATTTGAACATAAGCCATTTTTCCTTTTCAAGTATTATGAATTAATCATGCAGGAAATGAAAAATAGAGGCTATAATATTAGTAAAGAATGGCTAGATAAAAAATTATAGAGGAAAAATTTGTACTTCTCATAATAATCTAAAAGAATATAAAATCAATAAGCCAATTTATAAAGAACACGATAAGTCATACTATGATGAGTGTATTGAGAATTTAGCTCAAAAGGATATTTTTATCTAGCTATATATTCATATTAAAATATTGATAGAAAATAAGTAAGGAGACAACTATGAAAATTTCAATTTTAAATTTAGCTCCATTAAGACAAGGAGAAAATTTTAAAGATGCAATAGATGCAATGATTAGATTAGCTAAAAAGGCTGATGAATTGGGATATGAAAGATATTGGATTGCAGAACATCATAATATGAAAAGTGTAGCTAGTAGCGCAACGCAGTTATTAATCCAACGTACACTAGATAACACTAGTAATATTAGAGTAGGTTCGGGTGGTGTGATGTTACCTAATCATAGTCCATATATAGTTGCAGAACAATATGGAACTTTGGAAACTTTATATCCAGATAGAGTTGATTTAGGTTTAGGTCGAGCACCTGGTACAGATTATAATACTGCGCGTGCTATTAGAAGAAATACTAATAGAGAGATGGATTTTAAAAAAGAAGTTGTAGAACTGTCAGAGTATTTTAAAGATAAGAGACCTGTTCATGCATATCCAGCAGCCGGGCTTGATGTTCCACTATATATTCTGGGATCTAGTACTGATAGTGCATATGTAGCTGCTGAACTAGGACTACCTTATGTATTTGCATCACATTTTGCTCCAGCTATGATGGAAAATGCAGTAGCAATTTATAGACATAACTTCAAACCTTCAGAAGTTTTGAGTGAACCGTATGTAATTTTAGGTGCTAATGCAGTTGTTGCAGATTCTGATGAAGAAGCAAAAAGATTATCAACAACTCAGATTCAATCATTTTTAAATATTATTACAAGTAATCCTCAAGGAATGGTTCCTCCAGTACAATCAGAAGAAGCGGTTTGGAAAAATTATATCGCGACAACTAAAGTTCCACATTTCGGACCAATAGCTTTTGAACACGATGAAATAGTAGATCATGAGAAATCTGTAGTTAAACAAATGACTAAAATTTCGTTTATTGGTAGTAAAGAAACAGTAAAAAAAACAAATTGCTGATTTAAAACGTAGAGTAGAATTTGATGAGCTTATGATTAATTCATATATTTATGATGAAGAAGCTCAACATCATTCATATGAATTATTAAAAGAAGCTGTAGATGAATTAGAAAACGAATAGGGAGTGGACAATGTTTATTTATAAAACAAAGAAGTTTATTTTAAACAATGGTAGTGAATGTAAACTAGTATTACCTGATAAAAAATATGCCAAAGATATTTATAAAGTAATAGTAGAAGAAAGATTAAGACTAGCAAAGTACTTACCTTGGGTAATGGATATGAAATCAGTTCAGGATGAGGAACAATTCCTTGAGTATAGTATAGAAAAAATTCATAAAGAAGAAATGATGATGTTTATTATCCTAGTAGATGAAAATGTGGCAGGAATGATTGACCTTCATAACATAAATAGAAGTTCAAAAAGGGCTGAAGTCGGCTATTGGCTAAGTGAAAAATTCGAAGGTTATGGCATAATGACACAAGCTGTTGATATGATAGAAAAGTATTCTTTTAACGACTTAAAACTACATAAATTACAAATTAGGGTACATTCTGAAAATTATAAGAGTGCAGGTGTTCCTCAACGTTTAGGTTATTTTAAAGAAGCTACACTAGTAGAACACGAAGTATTGAATGGTGAATATATAGACTTAGATATATTCGCAAAACTAAATAAATAAGTATTAAAAGTAAAGAATTGAATTTTAACAATTCTTTACTTTTTTATATATAATTGATAATAGTTATTATTTACAATTAAAGATAAGAGTGATAAAATTAATGTAAGAGTTTTAAATTATTGTTAAAGTATTAATTTAAATGGAAGTTTATAAAAAAATAAGGAGGAAATTATGTTAACAGTATATAAAAAAATTTTATCTTATGTTCCTAAAGAACGATATTTGGCCTATATAGGGATTTTATTATCTATGTTGTCAGTAGTATTCAAAGTATGGGGATACTATTATTTAAGTAAGTTTTTAATTGAAATAATTGTTTATAATAATATAGAAAATGCTAAGTATTATGGATTTTGTGTAGTTGGTTTACTAATTATTGGTATTACATTATATGGAATTGCTGGATTAGTAACACATGTATTAGGATTTAGATTGGAAACAAATCTTAGAAAATATGGAATCGAGGGATTATCAAAAGCGAGCTTTAGTTTTTTTGACACTCATCCTTCAGGAAAAACAAGAAAAATAATAGATGATAATGCGACTGATACACATATGATTGTAGCTCATCTAATACCTGATAATGCTGGAGCTATATTAATGCCAATTCTATTATTAGTACTTGGATTTTTTGTCAGTTTGAAAGTAGGTATTATATTAATAATACTTAGCATTGTTGGGGGAATATCACTTTCAATGATGACTGGTGAAAAAGAATTTATGAAGATTTATCAGGAGTCTTTAGAAACTTTAAGTAGTGAAACAGTAGAGTATGTTAGAGGAATTCAAGTTATTAAAATTTTTGGTATTAGTGTTGAATCATTTAAAGCCTTAAATACAGCTATAAAAAATTATTCTAAATATTCTTTAGAATATGCTATGTCGTGTAAACGAGGTTTTGTTGGATTTCAATGGTTCTTTTTTAGCTTTATAGCTATGGTAATTCCAATTCTTTTACTATTTTTTAATATTGAAGATCCAAAAATGTTGGCTGTTGAATTGATTATGGTACTATTTTTAAGCGGGGCACTGTTTGTTTCATTAATGGCAATAATGTACGTATCGATGTATGCATTTATGGGACAGTCTGTTGTTGAAAAACTAGAGAGTATTTTTGAAGAAATGAATAGTAATAAATTAACATTTGGTTCTAATAATGAGTTTGAAAATTATAATATTACATTTGAAAATGTTAGCTTTGGTTATACTGATAAAAAAATTATAACTGATTTGAGTTTCAGTCTAGAAGAAAACAAGAGCTATGCTTTAGTGGGGTCTTCTGGTAGTGGTAAATCTACTATTGCAAAACTAATCTCTGGTTTTTATAAGGTAGATAGTGGAGTTATTAAAATTGGAAATAGAAGTATAAGTTCATACAGTGAAGAGGCTCTGATTAATAATATTGCGTTTGTTTTTCAAAATGTAAAACTATTTAAAACCTCAATCTATGATAATGTTAAAATCGGTAAAACTGATGCATCGTATGAAGAGGTTATGACTGCTATGAATTTAGCAGGATGTAATAGTATTCTTGATAAATTTAGTGAAAGGGAACAAACTCAAATAGGAACTAAAGGAGTATATCTATCTGGTGGAGAAAAACAACGAATTGCAATTGCTCGTGCGATATTAAAAGATGCAAAAATTATTATTATGGATGAAGCTAGTGCAGCAGTTGATCCAGAAAATGAATATGAATTGCAACGTGCATTTTCAAATTTAATAAAAGATAAAACAGTTATTATGATTGCTCATAGATTACCTAGTATTAGAAATGTAGATGAGATATTAGTAATGGACGATGGGGAAATTATAGAACGTGGAACTGATAGGGAGTTGATGGCTTTGGATGGTGAGTATAAAAAACTCCAAAGTTTATACAATAAAGCAAATGAGTGGAGGGTTAATTATGAAAAATAAAATTAAAAGTTGGTTTGCCTTAACAAACCAAGGAGCGAGTGATTTAATAAGAGCCAGTATTTTATCATTTCTAGTATATTTTTCAAATATGTTTCCTGCTATGTTACTTATGATATTAGTAGATGAACTTTTATTAGGTAATGTTAAAAGTAAATATCTATATATAGTAATATCAATAGTCGTACTGATTGTTATATATGTACTTTTAGCTAAAGAATATGATGCATTGTATAGTGCAACCTATAAAGAAAGTGCTAATTTAAGAATAGATATAGCTACAACATTAAGTAAACTTCCTCTTGCATATTTTTCAAAACACAACTTATCAGATATAAGTCAAACCGTTATGAAAGATGTTGAAGCAATAGAACATGCAATGAGTCATGCAATGGCAAAGATTATAGGATTCATACTTTTCTTCCCTATTATGTCTATACTTATGTTAGTTGGGAATATATATTTAGGTTTATCAATAATGATACCTGTAGTCCTAAGTTATTCTCTAATACTAGTTTCTAAAAGAATTCAATTAAAAAAACAATATGAAAATTTTGAGCAACTTCGTCATAATTCTGAAAGCTTCCAAGAAGCGATTGAACTTCAACAGGATATTAAAAGTTTTGGTTTAGGTAATAAGATAAGAGAAAAATTAAATAAAGATATGGATAAAAGTGAAAAATTAAAACTTAAAGTGGAAATGGTACTATTTATACCTTTATTTTTATCATGGGTTGTTGCTCAAGGAACTTTAGTAGTCGTAATAATAGTAGGAACAACACTTTATGCAAGTGGAAGTATTAATCTGCTATACTTAATCGGTTATATATTTGTTGCGATGAAAATGAAAGATATAGTTGATGGATTAGCTGCAAATACTTCAGAATTATTTTACCTAGATGCTCGTATTAAACGAATCAAAGAATTGAGGGAAACTCAAATTCAAAAAGGTAAAGAAATTAAATTGGATAATTTTGGTATTGAATTAAAAAATGTAAAATTTGGTTATGGTAAAGATAGTCCAGTATTGAAAGATGTCAGTTTTACAGCTAATCAAAATGAAGTTACAGCACTAGTGGGTGTATCAGGATGTGGTAAAACTAGTATTTTAAAATTAATATCTAGATTATATGATTATGATGATGGACAGATAATTATAGATGGACATAATATAAAAGAAATTTCTACAGACACACTATATAAATATGTTTCAATTGTCTTCCAAGATGTAGTATTATTCAATACGTCTATTATTGAAAATATAAGAATAGGACGTAGTAGTGCTACTGATGAAGAAGTTATGGCAGCTGCTAAGATGGCTTGTTGTGACTTTATAGATGATTTAGAGAATGGGTACAATACAATAGTTGGTGAAAATGGAGCAACATTATCTGGTGGAGAAAGACAAAGATTATCAATAGCCAGAGCATTTTTGAAAGATTCTCCTATAGTTATTTTAGATGAAATTTCAGCAGCTCTAGATGTAGAAAATGAGAAAAAAATTCAAGATAGTTTAAATTATCTTATAAAAAATAAAACAGTAATTGTTATTTCTCATAGACTTAAATCAATTGAAAATGTGGATAAAATTATTGTCTTAGATAATGGAATAGTTGAGTGCCAAGGAACACATAGTTACTTGTTAGAACATTCTAAGGTGTATGGAAAACTAATTGAGAGATCAAAAGCAGTAGAGAGCTTTAAGTATTAAATAAGATAAAATATAATTTACTGAAAAATATTGATATGGTATTTCTTTTAACATAAGAGGTGAACCAAAAGAAGTTACTTATGCTACTGGTAAAGTCATAAACATTGTAGATACGAAGGAAACAAAAAAAAGAATGGTTGGGAATGAAGAAATTAAAGATGATAAAATATCTTAAGAAATCTGTAAAGATTACTAATTCAAAGGGAAAATCTAAGAAGCAACATCCAAATACGGGAATGAAAGATTCTATATTAGGATTATTAGGTTTTGCTCTGCTAGCAAGCTTAGGGTTGGGTTGTACGAGAAAATATCTAAGAAAATAAAAAGAGGTTTTATCAAGTAAGAAAAATTTTATTAGAAATCTAGGTGTACTTTGTTGCTTAGATTTCTACTTTTTTCAATGAAAAAATGATATTAAAACATTTTAAAATTTAGAAGAAAAGTACAAATTATTTGTGTAAATGTCTTTTTTATACTAAGATATGGTTAAAAAAGTATATTAGTATTTATATGAGGTAAATTATGGAAAAATATCTAATTAATGAAGAATTTGTTAATGTAAAATCAAGAGTAGATGAATATTTAGAAAAAAATAACATTCACCAATTTTTAAATATAAACCAAGGTGAATATGCAAAAAATGTTAATTTAGAATTAGAGGATATTCAATATGTAGTATTTGGTAATCCAAAAGTAGGAACATTACTAATGCAAGATGACTTATATCTAAGTTTTAACCTACCACTTAAATTATTACTTATTAAGAGAGAAGATAAGACAGAAGTAGTATATGAAAAACCTACTTCTTGGTTAAAAGAAGATCATTCTGATAGAATAAAAAGAAATATTACCTAAGAT
>CAKMQO010000185.1 GCA_927911695.1 uncultured Gemella sp.
AATGGGAATAATAATGCAGATGTTGCACGAGCTGCGTTTCTTAATTCCCCAGTAGTTTTAAGAGCTAAGAATTGTGCATCCATGAACTAACATAAGAAGTAACATCATTACTCCACCTAGAATAGTAAATGGTGATAATAATCCTAAGAAACCGTCAACTAAGTTTTTCTTAGCGTCTAGGTTTGCTCCTGTCATGAAGTTAGCTACTGCAACTCCCCATAATACTGGAGGAAGTAAGCTACCTACAAACATTGCTATATCGAATGATTTAATCCAAGCTCTATTATCACCTAATTTACCTCTAAATTCAAATGATACGCCTCGTAAGATTAACGCTACTAACATTAATACAAATGCGATATAGTAACCACTGAATAATTTACCATACCAGATAGGGAAAGCTGCGAACATCGCTCCACCACCTGTTAATAGCCAAACTTCGTTTGCATCCCAGAAAGGACCGATTGTATTGAAGTAAACACGTTTATCTTCATCAGTCTTACCTAGTACTTGAGCTAGTACCCCAACTCCGAAGTCATATCCTTCTAATACGAAGAATCCTGTAAATAGTATTGTAATAAGTAAGAACCAAATATTTGGTAAAGCTACTGACCAATCCATACTATGCTACCTCCTTCACAGTTGTTTCTTTTTTTATTCATTGTGTATCTAAATGCGATAAATTGTGCAATACCTAAGATTGTATATAATACACAGAATACTAATAGTGAGAATAATACTGATGCTCCTGAATTTGGAGAAACTCCTGATTCAGTAGCCATTACTCCAAAGATTAAGAATGGTTGACGACCCATTTCAGCCATTATCCAACCACAAGCAGTAGCAATTTCAGCTACTAGTAAAGTCCATGGCATAAGTTGTAAGAACCAACGTTTTTTAGTTTCAGTTCTCTTGAATGCATATATTGTTCCAAGTAATGACATTAATATTAAGATACCTACAGCACCAGACATTACTCTGAATGAGTAATAAATTGTTGGAACGTGTGGTGTGTAATCAATGTGTTTTCCAACTACTGGATAATATTTTTCATCCATTTCTTTTTGAAGAGATTTCATACCTTTAAGGCTTCCTTCAAATTTATCATATGCTAAGAAGCTTAACATACCTGGAACTTCAAGGTAATGTTCTGCTTTTTGTTGTTTTTGATCGATTGTTGCTAACACTGAGAAAGGTGCTGAATTTCCAGTATCTTCATATAGAGCTTCAGCAGCTGCAACTTTCATAGGATATTCTCTTACTAAATATTGCATTTGAGAATGTCCTGTTACAAATAATCCTAATGAACCAATTAAAGCAGCTACGATAGAAACTTTAAATGCTTTTCTAAACATTGCAACTTCATGATTACGAAGCATTTTCCAAGATGCAATACCTGCAATTGTAAATGCCCCTACTGTTAACGCCATCGTTACTACGTGAGGGAATTGGTTCCATAAGTATGGGTTTTTAATGATTGCAAAGAAATCAATCATTTCTGCTTTTTTACCAATTACGCTGTTTTCAACATATTTAACACCTACTGGGTGTTGCATGAATGAGTTAGCTGATAAAATCCAGAACGCTGACATAAGTGTTCCTATACTTACTAACCAAATACACATTACGTGTAATTTCTTGTTAATTTTCTCCCAAGAGAAAATCCAAATACCGATAAATGTAGACTCAAGATAGAATGCAAGTAATGCTTCTACCGCAAGTGATGGTCCAAAAACATCCCCTACGAATGAAGAATATTCTGACCAGTTCATACCAAATTGGAACTCTTGAAGAATACCTGTAACAACACCAACAGCGAAGTTAATTAGGAATAAGTGACCAAAGAACTTCGTAATTCTTTTGTAATGCTCATCGCCAGTTTTAACATAAATACTCTCAAAAATTGCGATTAAGAATACCATACCTATAGTGATAGGTACAAAGAAGAAGTGGAACACTGTTGTTGCTGCGAATTGTATCCTTGCAAGTAAATAAGTGGATCCAACATATGATATACCTCCTTAAAAATTTTTAAATTATATTTAATGTAAATATTTATATTATTATTGTATAACATAGTTTTTATTATAGCAAAACAAAAATGATAAAAAGTAGTATTTTTCCTACATTTTACCATTTTTTCGTTCACAATTTGTTCACAATTAGCGATAAATTCTATATTAGCATATAGTTGAACATTTTATTTTTTAATATTTTTTATATTTTAGCTATGAGTTACTCCCAATAATAAACTCACAATTAGTATCACTAGTACTAAAATACAAATTCTTACAAATTTGTAATCTTTATCTTCAGTATAGACATACAGTAAACCTAATATACGTAGAACAGGTGTTAATATTAAAAGAAATATACCAAACATTAAGTACGAATAATAATTAAATGATACTAAACCTCTTAGCATTTCATTAAAAGTATATTTTTCTACAGTTAATACTCCATCTGTTACTTGTATAAAACTAAGTATAATTCCTGTTATAATAAAGAATGAACTTACAAAAACTCCTGTTTTTATAATATTTGCAATTACTATATTTATATCTCTTTTTTCATTCATATTAAAGTACCCCCAGACCTTTTAGGAACATGTTTATAATAGTAAATAGTAAGATTGGAAGGAAAATATAACGAATATACTTTGCATCTAATCTTTGCATTACTTTTGCTCCAGTTCTTGATCCAATCAACGTTCCTAGCGCTATTGGTGCTGCCACTGCTGGATTAATAGTTCCATTAAAGAAATATATTAATGCACTAGCTGTTGCTGTAACTCCCATCATAAAGTTACTTGTTGCAGTGCTTACCTTAATCGGAAGTTTCATATAAGTATCTAAGGCAACTACTTTAAATGCTCCACTACCGATTCCTAGTAATCCACTAGCAAACCCAGCTCCAAACATAACAAGTGATCCTTGTGGTACATTCGTAACATTGTAGTCTATTGTTTTGTTTATTGCCTTATCATAGTATGATGAATTAAGTTTATATTTTTCTGCATATTTATCATTCTCTACTATTTCTTCTTCTTTTTTCACTTTAGTTATTAAACCTGTTTTTTCAACATTCCATAAAAAGAATTCAAGAGTATCAATGAGAAGAAAATATATAATAATTTAGATGAAAATACTCCAGCCATAAGAGCGCCTACTACTCCTCCTGCTGTAGTAAATACCTCTAAAAGCATACCTACTCGCATGTTACTAACATGATCTTTTACAAATGCTATTGCTGAACCACTACTTGTTGCGATAACTGCGACAATACTTGCTCCAATAGCATATTTGATATCAAATCCAAATAATATTGTTAACGCAGGAGTGATAATAATACCACCACCTAACCCTACTAAAGATCCTAAAAAGCCTGCAAGAACAGCTATCAACATAAATTGTAATATTTCTACCATTGTTTCTCCTTTTAATCTTTTGAGTATATTACTAGTACATTATTACTAACTTCTAATTTAATTTCCTCATTACTTTTAAATTCATTACTAGTAGCATTAGGACGATTTAATGTTAGAACTAAATTTTCGACTTCATATTTAGAGTTTATTATCGTCATTAAAGTATCATCATAGATAGGTACTATTGAGAAATACTTATATCCTTCTATGTTCTCAAAAATTGTTAGACCTTTTTTAGCTACTGTAATAATATTATTATCATCTATTATTCTAAATTTTAATG
>CAKMQO010000186.1 GCA_927911695.1 uncultured Gemella sp.
TTTCTGTATCGTTATTTCTTAATATTTTTATAGTATTAAAATCACTTATTAATATTAAAAACATTACTAATGTAAGAATTGCTTTAGTTGAAACATTATCAATATTATTGCTAATCATACCTAGAGATACATAACAAATTATACTATTATACCAATTAGATCTTTTCATATACTCCGAATTTTTTAAAGTTTATATAAAAAACTATATAAAAACTATAAAACAATTGACAAAAAAACTAAAATATTACCAACCATAGCAATTCTCCTCAATTTAATACTTACAAATAATTAACTGTTTCTTGATATTCCGCAGGGTTTTCTTTTCTAACAAATAGCATAATTGCTACGATGAAATATAATAAATATACAGGTATTAAAACTCCTACTGTTCCAACAGCTACTACAATTGCTAATAATAAGAAAAGTATCCCTGATAAAATACGTTTTTTCATTAAGAATGATGCTAATAATGCTACTACAACTAATACAATTAATAGAACTGAATACATCTTAAGTCCTTGAATCGTATAATCGAGAAGTTGTTCAGCTGATAAATTTACCCCATTAGGATTTTTAGCAAGCTCTTCTTTAAAAAGATTTAAAAATTCTTGGTTATCTTTAAAAGTGAAATCTTAAAGAATGATCCATACGCTAAAAAATCCTGTTATTACTATTAATATAATATTAGCAATCCACGCTAACACTTTCTCCACTGTTCTTTTAAATGGTTTCATAATAAAACCCTCCTTCTATAAAATCAAAGGATTTCCCTTTTTACTAATTATAGCATAAAACGTTATCAAATTATAGTGAAAATTAAATTAATTTACAAAATTTTTATCATAAATAAAAATCTTTAAAATTTACTAATTAGAGCACTGATTATCCTCTTTTTAATCTTTAACTTCACTATTATTAAGATATTTTTTATAAAATAATATATGGCATATAGATACAAAAATGAATAAACCAAATAAATATAATATCCCCCTTGTAATTTGATAGTCATCAATCGTTAACATAGCGATAATTAAAAAGGTTATTATCTCAACACAGTAAAAAATAACTGCTATAATTTTTTGAATTCTATTCAACTTTTTTTAGAGAGTTTTTCGCATCATTAACAACCCCAATTAGAAAATCAAAAAATACTTCAAACATTATATTTCCTCCTTTATGTTCATCTATTCCTTAATGACTTTTCAATCTTATCCAACTTCAATATAATTCTATTTTTTGTACATTATAGCATTTATTTTTTGTGATTTCAACTTTTTCTATAATTCTTCATATAACTACATTTCACTTCACTATAATAAATAATCCTCCAAACCAAAACGGTTTAGAGGATTACCTTCTATTTATTATCTATCAACTAATGTAAATCGCACTTCAATCTTGAAGACTCCATCTTCTGGTGCATATGCTTGAATTGTTTCTTTATGTTTTTCTGCTATAAGCTGTGCCATAGATAATCCTATACCATAACCTTTTATCGCACTATTTCTAGATTCATCTAATCTATAGAAACGATCAAAAACTTTGCTTAAATCACCTTTTTCTACATTAGCTTTATTAGAAACTTTTAAAGTAGCATATTTTCTATTTTTATTAAGTTTAACCAATATATCACTATCTTCTGGAGCATATTTAATTGCATTTTCTAACAGTATATCCATTAATTGAATTATAGAATCTTTTTCTCCATAATAATTCAAATTTTCATCAATATCTGTCACAATATATTTTTTCTGGAAGTTAGCTAACTCATCAAAGTCCTCAATTCTCGACTTCAAAGTTTCAGTTAGATCAAAACTAGTTCGCTCTACAGTATCTTTTTCTTCCATTCGACTAAATACAACCAAACTATTTACCAAGCTAGTCAATCGATCAACCTGATTATGAATATTGGTAGTCCATTTTGAATCTCCATTCATCATCTCTAATACATCAGCATTAGAACTAATGATAGCTAATGGTGTTTTTAACTCATGACTAGCTCCTGTTATGAATTGTTTTTGTTTTAAATATGTCTCCTGTATTGGTGCTATTACCTTTTTTGATATTAGAATAATTAAAACAAGTACTGATAGTATTACTCCTATTGAAATTAAAACACTATTTTTCACAAAAGATTCATAAGAATCAAGTTCACGTTGGCAATTTAAAAATAGTATTAAGTTTCCTACATTTGTTTCTACTTTTAAGAATCTATAACTACCTATAAATCCACTTGTTTTTCCTTTTTCTAATGCTTCTATCACTTTGCTTTGCAAAGTATCTTGATCCTCTATTAAACTATCATCTCGGTAAGCTTTAATTATTCTACCATTATTATCGACTTTTGCAATTGAAAAACCATTATATTCTGTAGCACTTGATGAATTTTTAGTAATTACCAAATCATCACCATCTTCTGCAAAAATTTTTATCAATGCTTGTGACCTAGAAGCATCTAATAAAGTTGTATCTATTCTTTCTTCTAGTTTATTAAAGTTAATGAAGTTCAATGCTATTGCAAGTATCGCTATTACTACAGCAACACTACCAACAGCAGTGGCTATAAATTTTTCCTAAGACTCTTAAACATCCAGCATCTCCAATGTATATCCTACATTTCTTGTTGCTTTAATGTGGATATTAGCATCTAATGCTTTTAGTTTTTTTCTTAAATAAGAAATATTAACCCATACAACATTAATTTCAGAATCACTGTCATAACCCCAGATTCTTTCTAAAAATTGTTCCGTTTGAATTACATTACCAGGATTCCTCATAAGCATTTCCATCATTTGATATTCTTTATTTGATAATCTTACTTTATCTTTTTCTGTAGATAATTCAAATGTATATTTACTTAAACTAACATTACCTAATTCTAGTACGTTACTAGTAAATGTAGCTTGTCTCCTCGTCATAGAACGTACCCTTGCTAATAATTCTCTCGTAACAAATGGTTTTGTTAAATAGTCATCTGCACCACTATCTAATCCATATACTTTATCTTCGATTTCTGACTTAGCTGTTAGTAATAATACTGGTGTGCTTTTTTTATTCTCTCTAAGTTTTTTTACTACTGTTACTCCATCCATTTGTGGCATCATAACATCAAGAATAGCTCCATCATAATCATCTAACATTAGATAGTCTAATGCATCTTGTCCGTTGTTTACTACATCGACTGAGTAATTGTTGTGTTTTAGCATTGCTTCTAGAGCATCTGCCAAGTCTCTTTCGTCTTCGGCTAATAATAACCTCATAGTCTCCCACTCCTAACTATATTTTTATGTTTTAGATATTTCAAATCAAATACATTATATAAAAATTAACTAAAATCAAGTTTAAACGATTATTTAAGTTACAATATATATATTATTTTTTCGTACATAATTCCAACTAAAATATATTCTACGACATATGCACTATAAAAATTCTCAATAAAACTTAATTCCTAAAATCCTATACATAAACTATTATATCAAAAATTTCAATTTTTTTCGCTTCTTACATATAATAAAATAATAATTAAAAATATTATTTTGTGTTTATTTATCTACATTTTACTTTATTTTGTCTATACATGTCAAAACAAATGGATAACGTTTTCTTAAACATTAGACAAAATAATTATTTTCTTCCAATAACTAGTCCGCTTTGGATAAAATCTTTCATTTCTTTACCATATCCCCATTTTTCCGCATATTCATCTGATACGTCTGAATTAATAATTTGGAACTTCGTAAATCCTGATTTTTCAATAATCTCAGCCATCTCTTCTTCCAGAAGAGCACCAGCCACTCAAGTACAGTGCATTCTACTAGAATTTTTCCATTCTAGTGGCAACTCTTTTTTCAAAATAATATCAGATATTACAAACATACCATCTTCTTTTAGAATACGATAAATTTCGTCGTATACTTTTTGTTTATCTGGTTCTAGATTAATAACACAGTTACTAATAGCTCTATCAACCGACCTATCTGCTAAAGGAATATTTATTAATTCTCCCTTAATAAATTCAATATTATCAAATTTCTTATTATCTCTAACCTTCTTCGCTTTTTCTAACATTGAATCCAATCTATCTAAACCATAAAGCATTCCTACTTTAGGATTTTTCATCTTAGTAATAAAAATATCCATACCTGCTCCACAACCTAGATCTATTAAAGATTGCCCTTCTTTAATTTTCAAATGATTAATAGGATTCCCACAAGAAAGCCCCATATTTATCTCATCTGGAAATTCATTGATAATATTTTCATCATACCCTAGAGATTTACTCAGTAGCTTCGGATCAATTTTTGTCTTCTGTTTATTTTAGAAATATTATCATAAAAGTTATCAACCGATAATCTTATTTTCATATTATTTGCATAATTTTGTCCTCCTTTGACATCTTAACTTGTTTCTAATATTCTATAATTATGATTTAGATAAATTTTCTTGCTATATCAACACATTATTCATCATTTTTAATAACTGATATATATGCATCCGTTATATTAAAATCAGATAAATTATAAACCTTCTCTTCTAGTGTTTTTTTTATCATAAATATACAGTTTATCATAGAATTAAGAAGTAATAATTCATTTTATCTTGATTGAAAAACGGGGGTTTATCTTCATTTTTAGGTCTATCATTAAAATAATAATTTTTTGTATATTATTTTTTGTATCTAAAATAGTCCATGTATAATTAGGAACATATAAACTATAATGCTCTACTATTAGATTATCCCCATCTGGATAAATATTTAGAGGATAAGCATAGTTTAAAGTTATCAACTCATTATTTTTTGTATTCAAATCATATTTTAATAATTTATTACTACCTTTTGGTTCATTTTTACCTGTTAAGCCTTGAGAGTTTTGAGTTAAATAAATAACATCATCTTTTATATAAAATCGCATGTATGCTCCTTGGCTATAATTTAAATCTATTTCTTCCACAAGTTTGTAACTCATATCAAACTTCCATATCAAATTTCTCAATTGATTATTTTTATCTATATTTCCGCCAAGAATATATATGTTATCTTTGTAAACTTGAATATCATTTGTAACATTAACCCCCTCTTTTTTAATTTCCTTTTTATTTATCACTTTAAAATTTTCATCATATTCTATTATATTAAAACTATTAGCAAATAAAGTTGTAGCATATATTTTATTTTTATAGTGTGTGAATGTATACGGCTCAGAATTATCTTCTTTTAATTTAATATTTAACGACTCTTTATCAATCTTTGCAAGTAAGGCATCTTTTCCAACTACTGTTGTTTTTAAAAACATCTTATCTTTCAAATCATAATAATCTTCTTTTAAAAAGCCATAATCTTCACTTCTTTTTATCTCTTTATGTAACTTTATAGAACCATTTTCCAGTTTAAAAAGTGATACTTTATTCTTTGATATTATTGAAATATCATAATCTTCTTTAGTATTTTTCCCACTACACCCAGCAATTACGACAACAGCAATAACAATATAAAATATTTTCATAAAATTTTTCATAACAAAATCCCCCTTTATTGATATAACAACACGTAAAACCTTTACTCTTACTCAACATTATCACTTGTAGTATAACAAAAAAAACACTTTAAAAACAACTGTAATAAAAAAACAATATAATAACGAATTATTCTGTTTTCATCAAAAAATCTATATTAGACTTAAACCTATTAAGTAGAACTTACTTTAAAATAAAAAAAATTACAAAAATAAGGGAGTAACCCAAAACTCATGATTTCAGAGAAATCAATTTTGTTGAGTCACTCCCTCAAAGTTTATTAGATACCTAAAAAGCTTTTACAAAACGAATTTAGTTATCAACAAACCACTGCATCTTTAAGCTTTTATACAAACTTTTTTAAAGAACTTTCAGGTAAATCCCTTTATAATTATATTAAACTATTATATTCTTCTTCTGTTAGGTAACTTGAAATTGCACCTGTTTTTGTGGTTGTTAAACTAGCATAGTTTGTCGCAAAAGTTGCCATTTGAGCTAATTCTTCTTCTGTAATATTATTAATGTCTTTTTGATTTAATAATTTAGATAAGAATGAACCAGCGAAAGCATCCCCTGCCCCTGTTGTATCAACAGCTTTTATATCAGGTATTTCAGTTACTACTTTATGATTTTGATAGTAAACTTCTGCCCCATGTTCCCCTTTAGTATAAAGAACAACTTTCATGTGGCTGAAATCTTTTTTTAATGCTTCTTCGATATTAGTAGTTCCTGTTATGAATTCTAATTCATTATCAGCAACTTTTATTACATCAACATAAGGTAAGAATTCTTTAATAGTTTCAAGGTATACTTTGTGATCATCCCAAAGATTGAATCGTAAGTTAACATCAAAAGAAATTAACACTCCTAATTCTTTAGCTTTTTTCAGTAATAAATGATGGCTGGCTTTTGATTCTTCTTGAATTGCGATACTTGCAAAGTGAATTGCTTCAATTTCTGATAAATCTACTTTCTCAACATCTTCTTTACTAATTCTTAATGTTGAAGAACCTTTAAAGTAAAAACTAAATGAACGGTCTCCAGTTTCATCTAAAGAAACAAATGCTAATGGTGTAAAACTATCAGCTTTACGGCTTACATATTTACAGTCTACATTTTCATTTTTTAAAGTATTTTCTAGAAAATCACCAAAACCGTCTTGTCCAAGTGATGTTAATAAATAACTCTTATGTCCTAGTTTTTGCGTAACACACGCAACGTTAGCTACACAACCTCCAGCCTCTTTTTTAAATGATTTTACTTTATCGATAGTTCCTACTCCTTCTCCGATAAAGTCAATTAGCATTTCTCCTATACATAAAACTGCCATTTTAGTTCTCCTCTCTAATTTCGATTGCTCCAAGTTCTTTTGCTACATAGTTAGTAGCTAATATTTTTACATCATGATTTTCTGGATAGAATCTTGTCGAAATTGTAAATGATCCACCATTAGCGAATAATTCAATTGATGAACTATCAAATACTATTTCTACATCTTCTAAATCCAATTTATATTTTTTATCATTTCTTCCGTAACCACTAGTACCAAAAGAAATTTTTAATTCTTTATTTTCATAGCTTACTTTAAAATCAGCTACACTGATCTCAAAACTTTCTCCATGCTCTTGTTTATAATACCATGTATTTTTATTAAAGTCATTAGTTTCAATCTCATTACCTAATAAATCTTTTACCGATTTATGTAAAGTTTGTCTAACTTTTCCATCTTTATAATTTACTACACGGGGTATAGTTAAACAGTTTTGATAACCAAACTTTGTTGTCGGATTTGTATAACTACTATCCGGCACATACATCCACCCGATTAGTACACGATTATTATCATCATCTAAAAATGTTTGTGCTGCATAAAAATCATGCCCATAATCTAATAGTGTGAAGTTATCTAATTTATCTACATTTTCAATTCCTTCTTCTACAACAGAATATCCAATTTGATACATATTTTCATAATATGGATACATTCTTGTAATACCTTGAGGTGAAAACATAAATATTTCTTTTCCATCTACTTCAAAATAATCAGGACATTCCCACATGAATCCTAGATTTTTTTGTGAATAAATAGTTTTATACGGTTTAAGAGTATCTTTATCATATACTAATAAACATCCATAATCATTACTATCTCTAGCACCTAGCACTAGATATTTTTTTCCATTTTTTTCAAATATCTTTGGATCCCTAACATGATTTGACATATTAGGGTAATCATCTGTTTTTAACAGACATTTTTTCTCAGTAAAATTAATTCCATCTTCCGTTTCAAAAGATATGGTGTTATGACCACGTCCAGCATGAACGTAGTCATAATCACCTTTATATTTCACATTTCCTGTGTAATAGAAGACTAATTTTCCATCTTCTATATTAGCACTTCCTGAATACACACCATGAGTTTCTTCTTCAATAGTTGGTGTTAAGAAAACGCCACGATCTTCATAATTTTTTAAATCACTACTAGTATAGTAGTACCATAATTTTAACCCACCATTACTTCATATGAATATTGGTGAAAAATATGATACTTACCATTAAAATAAGCTAATCCGTTAGGATCATTTAGCCATCCTTTAGTAGGTTCTAAATGAAGATTTTGTTTCCAGTTATTAGCTAGCATTTACTAGTTCCTTCTTAGTTTTGAAAAAGTATGCTGTTACTGAGAATGAAACGATGAATGATAATGCTAAACCAATACCAAATGTTGACCAGTGGTTAGCAGGAATTGATAAGAATCCTGGAAGACCAGCTGCTCCTAATGCTGATGCAAATACTTTGTTTAACCCAATCCATGCACTTCCTACCGCACTTCCTACAATAGCTCCATAGAATGGATATCTAAGTCTTAAGTTAACCCCGAACATAGCTGGTTCTGTAATACCTAGTAATGCAGAAATACCAGATGCTGATGAGATTGATTTCATTTTTGTGTTTTTAGAGAATACTAATACTGCAAGAACCGCTGCACCTTGCGCTACGTTAGACATAGATGCAATTGGGAAGATAAATGTTAATCCTGTCGCAGCTAGTAATTGAGTTTCGATAGCTGAGAAGCTTTGGTGTAATCCAGTGATTACGATTGGTGCGTAGAATAATCCGAAAATACCTGCTCCTACGAATCCACCTTGCATGTATAACCATTGTAACCCTTGACCTAATAAAGTACCAGCTTCACGAAGTACAGGCCCCATCCATGCGAATGTTACGAATCCAGTTACGAATAATGAAACTAATGGTGTAGTTAAGTTGTCTAACCATGATGGAGTTACACGACGTAAGAATTTTTCAATTGTCGCTAATAACCAAGCGGCTGCTAGAATTGGTAATACAGTTCCTTGGTATCCTACTTTAGCAATTTTAAACCCGAATACATCCCAGTATTGAAGAGATGTAAGTCTTTGTAGACCATCAACTGCTTGACCACTTTGGTTAACGATATCTAAAGCTGGAGCAAGAAGTTGGTTTGTAGATGGATCTAATTTACCAAATGTATAGAAGTTCATTACATCTGGGTGAACCATTAACATCGCTAGTGCAGCACCTAGATATGGATTACCACCAAAACGTTTAGTAGCAGAGAAACCAATTAATACAGGTAAGAATACGAACGGTGCATTTGCAAATACGTTAACCATATCAGCAAGACCTGCGATACCTGGATTAGCTTCAATAACTGATTTACCAGTGTAGAATAAATCTTTCGCTGTTAAGACATTGTTAATCCCCATTAAAAGACCACCAGCTACGATTGCTGGGATAATCGGAACGAAAATATCACTTAACATTTTTTACAAAACGTTGTAGTGGATTCCCTTTTGGTTTTTTAGAAGTAGTTTTTTCACCTTCTTCTTCAATTGAAGCTCCACCTTTGTATACCTCATTGTACTTAGCGTACACTTGTTGAACAAGACCACTTCCGAAGATTAATTGAAGTTGACCGTTATTAAAGAATACACCTTTAACACCTTCAATATCTTCTAATTTTTCTTTATTATATTTTTTTTCATCGTTTAATTCTAAACGAAGACGAGTTGCACAGTGAACAACAGAGCGTAAGTTTTCCTCACCACCACTATGTTCAACAACTTCTTTTACAACTTTTTTTAAGTCCATAGTTCTTTCTCCTTTATATTTTTAAATTTTATATAATGACTCTTAACGTTTACTTAATAATAATGGTAACGTTACTTTTTTATTGTACACCTCTTACTCTATAAATGTCAAGAGAAAAAAGTAACGTTACCACATTTATTTTTTTAACACTTTTATTTGTTGCTTGAAAATAGTAATTTTGATATAATCAAATAGCATAAAATACTATATAAAGTGGGGTTGTCATGGATTTTAAGATTTATAATTTATTTTCCAATGTACTAAAAAATATAAATCGTTATAAATTTACATATATATCTATTGCCGCAATTATTCAACTAATGCTTATTTGTGGTTTATGGATTATTTCTAGAATTTTCAACTTGCTCTTACACTTGCAGGTGAAAGAACATTTAGATAAAAACAATATTCTACATA
>CAKMQO010000187.1 GCA_927911695.1 uncultured Gemella sp.
CTTTTTTATATGAATGTTGATATTATTAACCAGAAATTTAAGATTATCAATACGACTGTACAGATCCATGCAACAATTTTCATCCATGGTTTAAATAACAAACTCTCCCATAAGTTTTTTATCTGATGTATAGAGTGTTAATGGGATAATGGATATTGGTAGAGCAATACTTAAAAATACTTGTGTATAAATCAGTAAGCTTTCAATTGCTTGTTCACTATCACCAAAAATTATTAAACAAATAACAACAGGCATTACCGCAATTACACGAGTCAGCATTCTTCTCATCCACATAGGAAGTCTCATGTGGATGAAACCCTCCATAACTATTTGTCCTGATAATGTTCCGGTAATTGTAGAATTTTGACCAGAGGCCAATAGAGCTACGGCGAATAGTGTACTAAGGAGTGGTGAAGCAATAGCTCCAACAATGCTACTATCTTGTAAAGCGTTATAAAGGTCTGTAAAGCGTCCAAGACTATCACCATGACCATAAAACAAAGAAGCACCTAGAACTAATAGTAAGCAGTTAATAACAAATGCGATTGAAAGTTGAATATTAGAATCTATAGTAGAAAATCTAATAGCTTCTTTTTTAACTTTGTTGTCCTTTCTATCGTATCTTCTTGCTTGAACAATAGAAGAATGTAGGTACAGATTGTGAGGCATAACTGTAGCTCCCACGATACCTAAGGCAATAAATAATGCACCTTTATTATTAATTACATCCTTATTCGGAATAAAACCTTTAATTAATTCTCCGGTATTAGGGTTAGCTAATAAAACTTCATAGAAGAATATTATTAGAATTGTAAATATCAAGGTAGCTACAATAGCTTCGATTTTTCTAAATCCAAAATGCGCTAGTAATAGTAGTAAGAATACATCAAAGATAGTTATTATAACCCCTATTAGTAAAGGAATACCGAATAATAATTTTAAAGCTACAGCACTACCAATAATTTCTGCAATATCGGTAGCCATAATAGCTAGTTCGGTAATTATCCAGAGAACAAATCCCATTTTTTTACCAGTATGCTTTCTAGTTGCTTGAGCTAGGTCCATACCAGTTACAATACCTAATCTTACAGACATTGATTGAAGCAACATCGCGATAAGATTCGATATAAGTATAACGAATAGTAAGCTATACGCATATTGAGCACCACCAGCGATAGAGGTAATCCAGTTACCAGGATCCATATAACCGACTGCTACTAATGCTCCCGGTCCACTATAAGCCAGGACTTTCTTTAAAAAGCTTCCTTCTTTTGGAACATCAACTGTATTGTTAATTTCTTGAAGAGAAAGCTGATTCGCAGCTTCTAACTCTTCTTGACTTTTTCTCAAAAATTTTTTAAAAATCATTTAATCACCTTCTCTAAAAATAATAGTGTAGAATAAGAATATAAAACTACTTTGCTTAAGGCAGAAATCTTGCCTTCGGAAAACTATAAACAATATTATACTACAAAAATGAAAAAATGTAAATTCTTTTGAAAATAGATATTACTATGAGTGGACTAGAATGATAATAGAAATTGAAAATGAGTATGATTTCTTGTGAAAATCTATTCAAGAGGAAAAGTTGTATACAGAATTCCGAAGAGATTTTTAAAAAATATTACGAATAAAAAAATATTATTTAATAGCTAAAACATCAGTAAGGATAAAGTTGGTTAGGTAAATATACTTATGATAAAATATAATTGAAGGGTTATAAAGTGAGGGGAGATATTTATGGAAAGATACATATTTATTGTTATTGTAAGTCTTATATTTGCTAGTGCAATCAAATGTTTAGTAGATAGTGAAAATAAAAAAGAGTTCCTATTTAGACGAAGTCGTTGTTCAAGTTGCCATAAAGAATTAAGGGGGAGCGACTTAATTCCAATCTTTAGCTATTTGTTTAAAAAAGGACGATGTAGTTACTGTAATCAAAAAATTCCATTAGATGTATTTTTATACGAAATTTTTACTTTTATTACTATTGTATTATTTATTATTTTCCAAAATCATTTTATTTTTATTAGTTATCTTGAAGTCAGTATATTTATTATTCTCATTTTTTTAGGAATAGAAGATATAAAATCATTTGAAGTTAATGATGAGTTGTTTTATCTTCTAATTATATTAAATTTTTCTTCTATATATATACACTATTATTTATTCAATTTTTTAGATTTTATTTATCTTGTTATTATTTTTCATATATTATATATTTTCACAAGAGGTGGTTTAGGTTATGGCGACATAAAAGTATTTTGTGTATTAGCTTTAAATTTAAATTTATTTGAGGGAGTGTATTTGTTAATTTTCACATTTTTATATGCAGGATTCTTCGCTATTGGATTAATTATTTTGAAAAAAGTTAAAAGAAAAACGAAACTACCACTAGTACCATTCATAGCGCTTAGTTATTTAACAATCATATTAATAAGGGAGGGATTATTATGGTAGCATATACTATTAAAGAATTTAGTGAAGAAGATCGTCCGAGGGAGAAATTCAAAAAATTAGGTGCTTTAGCTCTCAGTGATAAAGAGATTTTAGCAATATTATTAAGAACGGGTACAAAAAATCAAAATGTAATTGAGCTTTCCAATACGATTTTAAAAGATATAGGAGGCATTACAAAGTTAAGAGATGTAACTTTAACAGAACTTATGAAACATAAGGGGATAGGTCAGGAAAAGGCGATACATATTCTGGCGAATATAGAGTTTGCAAGAAGAATATATGCGACGAATGTTTTAGATGTGAAGTGTGATAGCCCGCAGTCAATAGCCAATTATTTAAAAATCATCTTTAGAGAATTTAACGCAAGAAGTTTTCGTAGTATTAGATATTGATACGAAAGGTAAAATAATCGAAAAAAGAGAAGTATTCAAAGGTAGTTTATCTATGTCAGTAGTGCATCCAAGAGAAGTATTTAAACTAGCGATAAAAAATAGTGCTTCGAGCATCGTCTGTGTACATAACCACCCGAGTGGAGACGCAACTCCTTCTATAGAAGATATTAAAACAACGATAAATCTAATGGAAGTTGGTGAAATAGTTGGTATAGAAATGTTAGATCATATCGTAGTAGCAAAAAAAGGATATGTTAGTATTAGGAAAGTATTGAATTATCTAGCAGTAGAAAATATAGATTATAAATACGAAGATGTTACAGGTGAACAGTTAAAATATATACTGAGAAAATATAAGGTTGTAGGAGAGTATTAAAGAAGTAAAAGGTCTAAAACTAAATAAAATAATTGATTTTCTAGTAGAAATATAGTAGTATAAAGGAAGGTGATTCACTACCTATATTTCAAGTGTGAATGTTAAGCTAGGAATTTTTCCTAGCTTTTTTGTATGGAGTACTATTAATGTAATAGAAAAAGAGAAGACATGTATTTTTTTAGTTTTAGTTAAACGATTAGTTTTAGGTTAAATTCTTTTATATTTGAACTGGAATTTAATTTAAGAATTAATAAATTCTAAAAACAACCTTAAATTTTCAGAAAAAACATTGACTAGCAATTTCATATTTGATATAATTTCTATAATTTAACAAACGTTAATTGGATTTTATGTTGAGTGGAAAGTTAATCTATAGATTGAATTATTTTAGAATATCAAATATTAAGAAAGAAATTGATTAGCTTTTATTAGCAATTGATTTCTTTTTATTATATTTAGATTTTAAAAGGCTATTTATAAAATGAAAACTGAACTTTAAATAGAAGGACTCAATTAAGGGGTGAGAAATATGAGGAAATTTCTATTTGCGGTAGTTTTATTTCTTATTACAGTAGTTTCGGGAATTAATATTTATTTTTCTTATCAAATTAAATATGTTGTTGATGCCCTTACTACTAAAAATGAGCAATTATTCTACAATCAAATTATATATTTATCTGTAATTATAATACTAATGCTTATATGTGAATATTTACGTCAGGTTTTAGATACTGTTTATCTAAATAAAATTGGTTCAATATTCATAGAACCCCTTGTGGGGAAGTTTTACTTAGAAATAAACTAGTACAAAGAGTAAAAATTTATTATCTACTGTAAATAATGATATTGAAATGGTAAAAGATCAATATTATAATACGATTTTTTCTCTGTATCAGGGGATAGTTTATTTTATTTTTGCTACAATAGC
>CAKMQO010000188.1 GCA_927911695.1 uncultured Gemella sp.
ATTTAATCTTTTAGCTATTTCAGTTGAAACTGGTGCGCAAATTAAACCACGTGCATGTTTTGCCATAAAATTAACAGTTTCACCAGTAACAAGTTCAGCTAGACCTACTAAATCTCCTTCAGCCTCTCTGTCATCATCATCGATAAGAACGATTAATTTTCCAGCTTTTAAATCTTCTATTGCTTGTCTTACGTTATTAATCATTAAACTTTCCTCCAAATAGTTTTAATTGAGCTTTTATGTATTTTGCTAATATATCTGTTTCTATATTTACACTATCGCCAATTTTTAATTTTTCTAAATTTGTATGTTTAGCTGTATGTGGAATTAGTGATACTGTAAATTTGTTATTATCACAAGTTACTACTGTTAAACTTATCCCGTTAATTGTAATAGATCCTTGGTTAATAATTTCACCTTGGAATTTACTAGGATAAGAGAAAGTAAGCAAGATGGCATTTTCGTCTTTTTGTCTTGCTGCTAACTGTGCTAAACCATCACTATGTCCAGAAACAATATGACCTTCAAATCTATCTGAATGTCCCATTGCAGGTTCTAAGTTGACGGCATCATTTATTTTCAAATCTTTAAATGTCGTTCTTTTATAAGTCTCTGGCATAATATCTACAGTAAACTGTGATGAACTTTTTGCACACATGTTAGACATACACCGTTTACCGCCATACTATCACCAATTTTGTATGTTTCTAGTAAATTCTTACTCGCTTGAATAGTCAGTTTTATACTGTGGCTAGATTTAATAATTTTTTACTATTTTACCTTGTTCTTTTATTAATCCTGTAAACATTGAGATACTCTCCTTCCTGAGATACGTATATCTTCGCCAAGTTTAGTAATCTTAGTATCATAAAGTTTTATTTTTTCATTTGTTACTCTACTACTAGTGAATGATGAAGTGTTGTTTCCACCCAAAAGAATAGGAGAGATATAAGTTATGACTTCATCCCAATACCCACTAGCTAAAAATTGATCGTGAATGTTAGGTCCACCTTCAACATAAACTGATTGAATACCGAGTTTGGCTATTTCGGATAAGATTTCTTTTATACTGAATTCTTTAGGTGTAATTAGAGTCACATGTGAAGGTAAGTTTTCGTGTTTAACTTTTGTGAAAACTATAAGTTCAGATGAACTATTGTTAAATAGATTAAGACTACTCTTTTCAAAGATAGCCCCGTCAGTATCTAAGACAATCCTTTTTGGTGGGAACAAGGATGTATTAGCTCCTGTTAGCTTTGGATTGTCTATTAATACAGTCTTGGCACCTACGAGAATTGCTTGATAATTATCTCTTTCATTTCTGACGAAGTCATAGACTTCTTTACCGGTAATCTGTGTTCTTTCATCGGTAAACGCTAGTTTTCCATCGAGACTAGCGGCTTGTTTTAAAACTACATAAGGTCTTTTTTCAGTATGATATAGATTATAAGCGTAGTTTAAATTATAAGCCTCTTTTTCAAGAACACCAGTTATTACTTCGATACCATTGTCTTGTAGGTATTTGATACCTTTTCCACTCACGATAGGATTAGGATCTAATTGAGCAACAACTACTTTAGAGATACCCATTTCTATAATAGCATTTGTACAAGGTGGTTGTTTCCCTTTATGATTACAAGGTTCTAAAGTAACATATAGTGTTGAATTAAATAATTTTTCAGGAGTTTTGCAAGTAGAAATTGCGTTTTTTTCAGCGTGTTCACATCCATATCGAAGGTGCGAACCTCTTGCGATAATTTCATTATCTTTTACAATAATTGCTCCAACCAAGGGGTTAGTATGTGTATACTTAGCACCACGCTTGGCTTCAAGTAGAGCAAGATTCATAAAATATTCATGCATATTATCAACTCCTTTCTAAATAATAAAAATCCCAATTACATTTGAATGTCAAATTTAATCGGGATTGATGGTTAGTTTTATATTCGATTAATAGACCTTAGTGCTTTTAAATACACTATAGGCTATAAAAATATTCTCAATAAAGCATTAGCTGTTTTTATCCTAATGTTACTAATTTCTTCTCCCATCCAGACTTTACTGTCGGTTCTGGAATCTCACCAGATCAGCTTGCGCTCACGGACTTCTAGCTAACTAGTCACCGCCGATTGGGACTTTCACCCGACCCCGAAGAAATATTTAATTCATGACTTAATATTAACACTAATGAAAACGCTTGTCAATGATAAAAAATAAAAACTATCACAAAATATGAAATATACAATGTGATAGTTTTATTTAATTTATTATAAGAATTGTGCTAAACAAACGATAAGGATGATAATTGGAAGTACATATCTTAGTAAGAATAACCATATTTTGAATAATGCTAGGCTAGATTTTTTATTTTCGTCGATGTGTAATTGTTCTAAAGCTACTTTTTTATCAAGTACATATCCTGTGAATATTGATAAAGCTAGACAACCAAGTGGCATTAGAATATTAGACACTAAGAAATCCATTAAATCGAAAATTGTTTTTCCAAATATTAATGTATTAGACAATGAACCGTAAGATAGAGCAGAAGGAATTCCAACGATGAAAGTTAAGATTCCGATAATTACACTAAACTTAGTACGGTTAGTATTTCTTTGATTAGTAATGTTTCCTACATTAATTTCTAACATAACTACTGATGAAGTAATAGTAGCGAATAAGAATAATATTAAGAATAAGATGTAGAAAATTTTACCAAATGCCATATTATTGAATAATTGAGGTAGTACGATGAATAATAAACTTGGTCCACCTTCAGATTCCATACCGAATGAACTCATCGCAGGGAAGATTGCAAGACCAGCCATTACTGAAACAGCGATGTTCATTAATACAACTGAGATACCAGATTGAACAAGATTAGTTCTTCTATCAAGGTAAGAAGCATATGTAAGCATAGCTGTAACCCCGATTGATAGTGCGAAGAATGATTGTCCTAGTGCGAATAAAATTCCAGAGCTAGTGATTTTAGTAAAATCTGGTTTTAAGAAATAAGTAACACCACTCATCGCGTTAGGTAAAGTTAATGATCTAGCGATAATTACTAAGAAGATAATGAATAATAGTGGCATCATAATTTTTGATGCTTTTTCAATACCTTTTTGAACCCCACGAGATACAATATAAATATTTAATAAGATGAATAAAGCTTGTGCTCCTAATGCAATCCAAGTGTTAGAAATAATACTAGTGAAAAGTGCTGCATGATCAGTAGTAGCGTGGATGCCAAGTGAATCTGCGATTGAAATACCAAGATATACTAAAATCCATCCACCGATAACACTGTAGAATGATAGTAAGATGAATAGGGCGAATCCACCGATATAACCAATAACATTGTATTTCTTATTTTTTCCTAATTTACCAAAAGTTCTAATCGCTGATACTCCCGCACCACGACCTAGTACGAATTCAGCTAGAAGAAGCGGTAATCCAATTAATAATGTAAAGATAAGGAAGACTAGTAAGAATCCACCTCCACCATTAGCTGCGGTCATATACGGAAACTTCCATACTGCACCTAGTCCTATTGCAGAGCCAGCAGAGGCGAGTATGAAACCTATTTTAGAACTCCATTTTGAATTATCTGACATAAATTTTTCCTCCTAAATTTGATGTTAAAAATAAGTAAAAGCTATTTAGAAAATACTAAATAGCTTTTTAGAAATATATATTATTATACTCAAAGACCATTTAGTATTTTTACCAATGGCCGAAAAACAAACTTAACTCGCCATTGTAGACATCGTTGCACTTATATCTACAATGCTATGAGATATAAGTGCTGCTAAAATGGCACGAAAAAGTATTCTCTTTTACTAGTTAAAATTGTGTTTTTCATAATTGAGTAGCTCCTTTTTATAATTGTTGTTAAAATCTTAACATTTATCTGAAAATTTGTCAATTATTTTTTTGTAATATTTATGAGAAAAAATGAAATAGGCATTAAATTTTCAATTTTAATTAGAAAACTCTAGTTCTAAGTTAATGCTAATTTATGAAAATCGTTTTAATTGATAAAAAATATCGAATAGGGGATAAATTAAATAATTAATATGATTTAAATTTTTATTATAAAAAGTTACTAAAAGCTTAAGAGAATAAGGATGCAATAGCTTATATAAATTTTAATTTTAAAGATATTTTAAAAAATTATAAAAAATCTTTAAAAATTCACGTAAAGTGTTGCATTGAATTTTAATATATGTTAGTATTGTAACTATATGAATTTAATGCATAAATTAATGTATTTATAGAAAATTTAGGAGGAAGTTTAACAATGAATAAAAAATGTTAAAAAAATTAGTAGCAGCTACAGTAGTTGCTGGATTAGCAGTAGCACCAGTAGCAGCTCAAACAACTACACCAGTAGCACAAGCTGCTGAACAAGCTCAATCAAAACACGTTGTAGCTAAATTCGTACAAAACGCAGAAGGTAACTTTGTACAAGTTACTGCAACTCAAGATGTACAAGATGCAAAAGTTACAATCTCAGTTGACGGAAAAGGTCAACACGTTGTAAACGTTGGAAACCTTAAAAAAGGTGAAACTAAATTAGTGCCTTTCAACGTTGATGCTAAAAAAGTAGGAAACGGATTTGCTCCAAAAGCATTACCAAAAACTGCTGCAGTAACTGATCACGTAACAATCTCAAAAACTATCAACTCTCACTTAGTAAGAGCAACAGTTTCTTACAAATACGAAGATGGTAAAGCTGCTGATAAACCAGCTGATAAACCAGCTGACAAACCAACTGATAAACCAGCTGACAAACCAACTGACAAACCAACTGACAAACCAACTCCAGCTCCACAACCTGGAAGAAACATGGATGGAGTTAGAATTGATGATTCTGACACGCCAACACCAATTATTCCAGGATTATTCAATTAATAATATGAGTTGAAAAAATGGATGTAATCCTAAATTTAGGATCGCATCCATTTTCTTTTGATATTCTTTATTACACAGAAAACAGACTCTAGAAATCTAGAATCTGTTTTTCTTTTTATTCATTATCTAATTGCATGTAAACAACTTGAGTAGTTAAGTATTCTTCTAAACCGTGTTTACCGTCTGCTCCACCAATACCAGATTTACGACGTCCAGCGTGGAATCCTTGCATTGCTTCGAAGTTTTCACGGTTGATATATGTTTCACCGAATTTTAGACCATTAACTGCTTTGAATGCAGTGTTTAGGTTAGTAGTGTAAACTGATGAAGTTAATCCGTATTCTGAATCATTAGCGTATTCTAATACTTCTTCTAAAGTTTTGAATGTAGCAATTGGGATTACAGGTCCGAATGTTTCTTCTTTCATGATATTCATTTCGTTAGTTACGTCTGTTAATACAGTTGGTCCAAAGAAGTATCCAACTTGGTTTTCATCACGAGTTCCACCGTAAGATAGAGTAGCACCTTGTTTAACTGCGTAAGCAACTTTTTCAGCAACAGTATCTAAAGCGCGTTTTTCGATAAGTGGTCCGTAGTCTACGCCACCTTCTTTATTAGGGTCACCGAATTTAACTTTATCAAGTTCAGCGAATAATAATTTTTCAAATTCATCTTTAACATCTTCGTGTACATATACTCTTTCTGCACAGTTACATACTTGTCCAGAGTTAATTACACGAGAAGCTACGATTGCTTTAGCAGCAAGACTTAGGTCTGCATCTTTGAAGACGATAGCTGGTGCTTTTCCTCCAAGTTCTAGAGAAACGTTAGTAATGTTTTCAGCTGCAGCTTTCATAACTTCTTGTCCAGCTGTTAAGCTACCTGTTAAGCTTACTAATCCAACTTTAGGGTTAGAAGCTAATCTATTTCCAACTACAGATCCACGACCGTGAACAATGTGAAGAACGCCTTTAGGAAGTCCTACTTCTACACAGATTTCAGCGAAAATATCAGCATTAATTGGTGTTAACTGGCTTGGTTTTAATACGATTGTATTCCCTGTAAGTAAAGCTGGTGCAGCTTTTCTAGCAATTAAGAAGAATGGGAAGTTCCAAGGTAAGATACCCGTAGTTACACCGTGAGGGCGTTTGAATAGGAAGATGTGTTCATCTTTTCTATCACTTTGAATAATTTCCCCTTCGTATCTTCTAGCCCACTCAGCCATATAATCTAAATAATCAGCTGTAAATAATACTTCAACTTTAGCTAAATCGAAAGTTTTACCACCTTCGTTAACAATAGTTTGTGTAATTTCAGGTTCACGTTCACGAATACGATTCGCAATTTTTCTTAGGTACGCGCCTCTTTCAACAGCGGGTAATTTTTCCCAATCACGTTGTGCAACTTCTGCGATATCGATAGCGCGGTCTACATCTTCTCTAGTTGAAGAAGGAACTTTTGCGATAACTTCTTCTGTTGACGGATTTAGTACGTCAAGATAATCATAATTTGAATTATTTTCGAATTCCCCGTTGATAAAATTTTTTAAAACTTTAACTTCACTCATAGTTTAGTTCTCCTTTTTCTTTTTTTAATAAGTAAACGTTACCATTTCTTTGATATCATTATATATTATGAAAAAACATAAATCAAGTAGTTTGTTTATAATTTTTGATATATATTTATATATTTAAAGCTTCGATTGAATAATTTTATTAAAAAAATTATGTGTATTTAAATCATAAAGTACACAGGAATTTTAAAATATTAAAAAAATATAATGATAAACAGATACCTGTAACATATCAATTAAAGCGTATACATAAAACTTTAATGGAGAAGCTGTTTAGAAAAAAATTTTTTGTACTTAATACAGAATAAAGTTAAATAATATATTTAATGCATTAAGTAATTAAAGTAAATAATAGTAAAAAATTTTCTCGAGTAAAATTATTTCCATATTCAATATGTTTAGTGGTATAATTTTAGGTAAGAAACAATTAGGAGGTTCATTAATGAAACAGAATATAGGAGTTATTGGTTTATCAGTAATGGGAAGTAACTTAGCTTTAAATATCGCGGACAATGGATTTAAAGTTGCGGTATTTAATAGAACAACAACAGTTGTTGATAAAATGCTAGAGGAGCACCCACACAAAAATGTAGTAGGAAGATATTCACTACAAGAGCTAATTGACGGTCTAGAAAAACCTAGAAAAGTTGTTTTAATGGTTAAAGCTGGGTTTGCTGTTGACAGTTTAATAGAACAATTAACACCTCTTCTTGAAAAAGGTGATATTATTATCGATGGAGGAAACTCATTCTTCAAAGATACTCAAAGAAGATACGATTTATTATTAGAAAAAGGAATCAACTACTTCGGTGTTGGTGTATCAGGAGGAGAAGAAGGTGCAAGATTTGGGCCTGCTTTAATGCCTGGTGGAGATGAAAAAGCATATGAAGAAATTCGTCCAATTTTAGAAGCTATTGCTGCTAAAGTGAACGATGTTCCTTGCTGTAGCTATACTTCAACTGGTGGAGCAGGTCACTATGTGAAAATGGTCCACAATGGTATTGAGTATGGAGATATGCAATTAATCTCTGAAGCTTACAAAGTTCTTAAACACTTAGGTGGATTTACTAATGAAGAATTACAAGAAACTTTTGAAGAATGGAATAAAGGTGAATTAGAATCTTATCTAATTGAAATCACTGCAAATATCTTTAAAGTTAAAGAAGAAGACGGAAGCTACTTAGTAGATAAAATCTTAGATAAATCTCAACAAAAAGGTACAGGTAAATGGACTAACGAACAAGCTATTGATTTAGGAATTGATGTATCAGTTATTACAGCTGCTTTAAATGGAAGATATATGTCAAACCTTAAAGAAGAACGTGTTCGTGCTGAACAAGAATTTGCTCGTAAGTCATATGCGGTTGTAGAAGATAAAGAAAGATTAAAAAATATTGTAAAAGATGCATTATTTATTTCGAAAATTGTATCTTATGCACAAGGATTTAAATTACTACAAGCTGCTGAAAAAGAATACAACTGGACTTTTGATTATTCACAAATTGCTAAGATTTTCCGTGGTGGGTGTATTATTCAAGCGAAAATCTTACAAAATATTATCGAAGCGTACCAAAATAATCCAAAATTAGAAAACTTAATTTTTGATCCATTCTTCAAAGAAGTAATCGAAACAAGACAAGATAGTTTACGTGAAGTTGCTACATTAGCAATCACAAATAGATTACCACTAAGTGCTATGACATCTGCAATTTCATACTTAGATATCTATACTACAGCGAACAGTGGTGCTAACTTAATTCAAGCACAACGTGACTATTTTGGAGCACATACTTTTGAAAGAACTGACAAAGAAGGAAGTTATCACTATGACTGGGTTGGGAACAATGGAAAATAAAACAGCTATAACACTTTTTGGGGGTACAGGAGACTTAACATATAGAAAACTGTTACCTGCACTATATAACTTAAACGCATTAGGTAAATTAGCCGATGATTTTAAGATTGTTGTGATAGGTCGTAGAGCATATACACAATCTGATTATATCGATATTGCTCGTACGTGGGTTAAAGAATACGCTCGTACAAAATTTGATGATGCACAATTCGATGCGTATGCTAAGAGAATCATTTATTTCAAAATGGATATGACAAATGCAGATGATTATGAAATGTTGCAAAACTTCTACGTTGAGCAAGATATTCAAAATCATGTATACTACTTTGCAGTAGCTCCTTCGTTCTTTATTACTATTACGAATGGACTTAAAAAACATTGTTCTGAAAATAATGCGAAGGTTATTATTGAGAAGCCATTTGGAGAAGATTTAGAAAAAGCTGGATTATTAATGATGAGCTTGCTAAATTCTTCGATGAAAATGAAATTTATCATATCGACCATTATTTAGGTAAAGAGATGATTCAAAACATTCTTTCTTTACGTTTTGAAAATATAATCTTCAAAGGTATTTGGAATAAAGACTTTATCGAAAATGTTCAAATTACTGCTGCAGAGACAGTTGGTGTAGGAACAAGAGCTAGTTACTACGATAAAAGTGGTGCTTTAAAAGATATGGTTCAAAACCATTTATTACAGGTATTATCACTAGTAGCAATGGAAGAACCAAAAGAACCAGGAAGCCGTGGTATTCACGAAAGTCAATATAACCTTCTTGCCTCACTTGAACCTATTGAGGATGTTCATGAAAGCCTAGTAATGGGACAATATGAAGGGTATCTACAAGAGGAAAATATCCCTGCTGACTCTAAGACAGAAACTTACGCAGCGTTAAAATTATTCGTAGATAATGAGCGTTGGCAAGGTGTACCATTCTTTATAAGAACTGGTAAAAAACTAGAGAAAAGAGAAACTCAAGTAGTTATTCAATTTAAAGCTGTTGGATCTTCTCCAGGTAATGTATTAATAATAAAAATTCAGCCTGAAGAAGGTGTGTATTTCCAATTTAATGCTAAAAAACCAGGAACTGAACAAGAATTACAGCCTATTTCTTTAGATTTCTGTCAAAGTTGTATATTAGAAAATATTATAAATACTCCAGAAGCGTATGAAAGATTACTAGATGCTTGCTTCAGAGAAGATAGAGCACTGTTCTCACAATGGAACCAAATCGTAGCTTCTTGGACGTTTGTTAATGAACTAATTGCTAAATATGAAGAACAAGGTTCTCCATTATATACTTATGAACAAGGTTCAAAAGGGCCTAAAGAAGCTGACGAACTTGTTAATTGGGTTAAATAAATAATTGAATGTATTGTGTGAGTAAAATCATGCAATACATTTTTTTAGTTTTAGATATTATTTAGTGGGGTTGCAAAGTTTACGATAACAGATAAGTGTAGTATAATTAAAAGATATAAAAATAATAAAGATTTTGAAAAGGAGCAATTAATGAGACTTTTAGATTCAATGTTAGAGTATAACGAATATTTTGTGAAATTTGAAGAATATCAAAAATATAAAACTGAGGATAAATACCCGGCTAAAAGAGTTGTAATGTTTACATGCATGGATACGAGATTAGTTGAACTTTCAACAAAATCTTTAAACTTGTCTTCTGGAGATGTAAAAGTAGTAAAAAAACGCTGGGGCAATATTTAACTCATCCATATGGTTCTATTATGAGGAGTTTAATAATAGCTGTCTATATGTTAAAGGCTGATGAAATTATCGTTATGGGACATCACGATTGTGGTATGCAAAATATTGATACAAGTTTAATTATGGAAAAAATGCAGAGTAGAGGTGTAGGTAAGGAAACTTTAGAAATTCTGCAGTATTCAGGCCTTGATTTGAGTTCATGGTTACATGGATTTGATGATGTTAACGAGAGTGTGGCTCATGACGTAAATATGATAACGAAACATCCATTGATTCCAAAAGATGTTCCTGTTCATGGGTTGGTTATTAATCCTGAGAATGGAAAAGTTGATTTAGTAGTTAATGGTTATGATAATTTAAGAAAATAGGAAGGGGTACTTAAGTTGAAAAAAATACTAATACTAAATACTGGTGGCACTATCTCTATGAGTGAAGATCAGAAAACTGGTAAAGTAGCTCCTACAGAGACTAATCCAATTGGAGTAGGTGGTAATATATTTTCATATATTGCTGATCTATATGTAGAAGATTTATATCACCTTGCCTCTCCTCAAATAACAGAACGCGAAATGTTAGGGATTAAAAATAGAATAGAAGAAGCTGTGGAAGAGGGGTATGATGGTGTAGTAGTTACTCATGGTACAGATACACTAGAAGAGACGGCCTATTATTTAGAGTTAACTCTTGATGTAAATCTTCCAATTGTTATAACTGGAGCTATGCGTTCAAGTAATGAAATAGGAGCAGATGGGCTAGCCAATCTTAGAAGCTCTTTAGTAGTTGCTACTGATGATGAAAGTGCTGATAAGGGAGTTTTAGTAGTGATGAATGATGAAGTCCATACAGCGACCTATGTTACAAAGACCCATACAACCAATGTTGCTACATTTCAAACCCCAACATTCGGTCCAATAGGTCTTGTATCAAAAAATAAAGTTATATATTTCCAAAAATTGATTAAGGAAGAGCATTATAATGTTAGTACTACGGAAAAAAGAGTGTATCTATTAAAAGCCTATGCTGGAATGGATGGAGAGTTAATTAATGCTGTATGTAATTTAGGAGCGGATGGTCTAGTAATAGAAGCTTTAGGAGCAGGAAACTTACCTCCAAAAACTGTCCCAGCAATTAGAAACTGTATTGAAAATAATATTCCTGTTGTTTTTGTTTCTCGAGCTTTTAATGGCGTAACTCAGGATGTTTATGACTATGAAGGTGGAGGAAAAAGATTCCAACAAGATGGGGTTATCTTTACAACAGGACTAAGTGGTCAAAAAGCAAGAATTAAATTAATGATTTTATTAGAGGCGGGTATTCCGTTTGATAGGTTACGAGAGTTGTTCTAGTAATTTTTAGAATTGATACTAATATGCGTAGAAGGTTGAATATTTTTTGCAATTATGGTAGTATATTAAAAGATTAAAATTAGGATAGAGGTGTAAAATTGAAATTTAAATATCATAAGTCGTATAGAGGTTTTTATCTATTAGATGAAAATAAATTTAAGCGACCTTACCAAAAATTAGATCAAGAAAAAACATTAAAAAAACTTAGATAGGGAAACTGAGTTTAATAAACATGAAATATTAGATATAGCTGATAAATTCGTAGTTTTTGTTGATAAGAATGCTAATCAAGTAGCTGAGTCAAAAACGGTGAAAAAACAAAATAATACGGAAAAAACAGAAGAAGTAGATTTTGAAGTTTTAGAATTAAAGTACAAAATTCCGAGACTTTTATTAAAAAAGTTATACAGCATTATTGCGGAAAATTCTAATAAAGCAGCTCACGATCTACAATCAGTATTATCTGTCTTAGAGAACATTACACTTGCTGATAGTTTATTTTCTTCAAAAGTTAAGAAAATATTCTATTATAGTGATAGTGAATTAGAGAACTTACTTGCTAGATATAATTTTGATAATATTAATGTCGCTGACTTGAAAAAAGATATTGAAGTAAATTATCCTAGTCAATACATCTCTGAGTTACCAATAGATTACAAAGAATATGAAATGATATTTGTATTTTATTTCATAATCCAAATTGAATTACTAACAATCTTAAAATAGAAAATGAATTTTTTGATTAAAATCTTGCTGTAAGGACTTGATTTTTTGTTAAGTCTTTGCTATAATTTTAATCAGAAAGTTTATTTTTTTAAAATAAGTTGGTCGAAAAAACGACCTAACCGGACAAAAGGTGTCCACAAATAAATTTTCAATTCTATAGGGGAAACATAAGATGGATATTTTACATTTGTTACATATGCAAAGTAGACTCGTACCTGAAATGTTTATGAAATTTAATAATAGATATGAATTGTTGGTTACTATTAAAGTTAATCAACCTGTTGGTCGAAAAACATTATTGAATTTTATCAATATGACAGAAAGGCAATTACGTACAGAATGTGAAGTTTTATCCAAGTTAGGGCTAATTACAAAAAACGCTACAGGGATGAGTATTACTGAAAAAGGAGAAATCCTTCTTTTAGAGATAAAAGAAGCGCTTATAAACGATGTCTTTGCAAAAGAAAGAAGTTTTATAAAAAACCATTTTTCATTAAAACAAGTTCATATAGTTGCTGGTGACTTTATTAATAATGAAGCTACTAGAGAAGAAATGACAAGCCTGCTGTTGGATAAGGTTAATGCTAAAATAACTAAAGATTGCGTAATTGGAGTCAGCGGAGGAAGTACAATGTACTACATAGCCGGCAAAGCTAATGCAACATTTGGTTATGGGAAAAATGTTACTATAACACCGATAAGAGGTGGCCTATCTGTCGTGGATACTGAGTATCAAGCAAATGATATAGCGTCTAAAATGGCTAAAAATTCAGGTCATGCATATCAATTGTTACACGCGCCAGATAATATAGGACAAAAGGCATTAGAGGAACTTGTAAAAGAGCCTGTTGTAAAAAATGCACTTGATGTTATAGAAAAAACATCCATAATTATCCATAGTATAGGAAATGCTTTTGAAATGGCAGAAAGACGTAGGTCGTCTAAAGAAGTTTTAAAAGTGTTAAATGAGAAAAAAGCTGTTAGTGAATCGTTTGGAAGTTATTTCGATGAGAACGGCAGTGAAATATTTAAAACCTCTACTATAGGTATGAGTTTTAAAGATGTTAATGGCATTGATAATGTCTTTACGATAGTTGGTGGAGAGGCAAAAGCTGATGCGGTATACAGTTACTTAAATACTAATCCAGCTAATGCAACACTGATTATTGACGAGGCTATTTGCAAAAAAATAATAAAAAAAGTTAATAAAAATTTTTAGGAGGAACTAAAAAATGACAGTAAAAGTAGCAATTAACGGATTTGGACGTATCGGACGTCTAGCATTAAGAAGAATCCAAAACGTAGAAGGGATCGAAGTAGTAGCAATTAACGACTTAACACCAGTTGCTCAACTAGTTCACTTATTAAAATACGATACAACTCAAGGTCGTTTTGACGGAGAAGCATCTGCAGCAGAAGGAAGCATCGTAGTAAACGGTAAAGAAATTAAGGCTTTCGCTAATCCAAATCCAGCTGAATTACCATGGGGAGAATTAGGAGTAGACGTAGTATTAGAATGTACTGGTTTCTTCACTTCTAAAGAAAAAGCTGAAGCTCACATTAAAGCAGGAGCTAAAAAAGTTGTAATCTCTGCTCCAGGTGGAAACGACGTTAAAACTGTAGTTTACAACGTAAACCACGAAATCTTAGATGGAACTGAAACAGTTATCTCTGGTGCTTCATGTACTACTAACTGTTTAGCGCCAATGGCTAAAGCATTACACGATAACTTCACAGTAGTTGAAGGATTAATGACAACTATCCACGGATACACTGGTGACCAAAACACACTAGATGCTCCACACCCTAAAGGAGACTTACGTCGTGCTCGTGCTGCGGCTGCTAACATCGTACCTAACACAACTGGTGCTGCTAAAGCAATCGGATTAGTAATCCCAGAATTAAGCGGTAAATTAGATGGAGCTGCTCAACGTGTACCTGTACCAACAGGATCATTAACTGAATTAGTAGCAGTAGTAGAAAAAACTGTTACAGCTGAAGAAGTTAACGCTGCTATGGAAGCTGCTTCTAACGAATCATTCGGTTACAACGTAGACCCAATCGTATCTTCTGATATCGTAGGAATTTCTTACGGATCATTATTCGATGCAACTCAAACAAAAAGTTATCACTGTTGGTGACAAACAATTAGTTAAAGTTGTATCTTGGTACGACAACGAAATGTCTTACACTGCTCAATTAGTAAGAACATTAAAATACTTTGCAGGATTAATCAAATAATCTAATTAGGTAATAAATAAGAGTAGATAAGATATAAGTTGATTTTGACTTATATCTTGTCTCATATATTCCAAAAATATTTAAAAGGAGCTTTCCATGAAGAAATCTATTAAAGACTTAGGTAACTTACAAGGGAAAACTGTCTTAATGCGTGTTGATTTCAACGTGCCTTTAAAAGATGGTGTAATTACAAACGATAATCGTATTACTGCAGCATTACCAACTATTGAGTATGCTTTAAATCAAGGTGCTAAAGTGGTAGCGTTCTCTCACTTAGGACGTGTTAAAGAAGAAGCTGATAAAGCTTCAAAAAGTTTAGCGCCAGTTGCTAAAAGATTATCAGAACTATTAGGTAAAGAAGTAAAATTCGTAGCTGAAACTCGCGGAGCTGAATTAGAAGCAGCGGTTAAAGGATTAAATGACGGTGAAATCTTAATGTTCGAAAACACTCGTTTCGAAGATGTAGATGGTAAAAAAGAATCTAAAAATGATCCAGAACTTGCTAAATATTGGGCTTCTTTAGGTGATGTATATGTGAATGATGCATTCGGTACAGCTCACCGTGCTCACGCTTCAAACGTAGGTATTGCATCTAACATTGGTGAAGGAAACTCTGCTTCTGGATTCCTAGTAGATAAAGAAATTAAATTTATCGGTGGAGCAGTTGATAACCCAGAAAGACCACTTGTTGCGATCTTAGGTGGAGCAAAAGTTTCTGATAAAATTGCAGTAATTGAAAACTTATTAGATAAAGCTGATAAAGTAATCATCGGTGGAGGTATGGCTTATACTTTCATGAAAGCACAAGGTAAAGAAATCGGAATTTCACTTTGTGAAGATGATAAAGTTGAATATGCTCGTGAACTTATGGCAAAAGCTGGTGATAAATTAGTATTACCAATCGATACAGTTGTAGCTAAAGAGTTCTCAAATGATGCGCCTAGCCGTGTTGCTGAAGGTGATATTCAGCCTGATGAAGAAGGATTAGATATAGGTCCTAAATCTGTTGAATTATTCAAAAACACTCTTGATGGAGCGAAAACTGTAATTTGGAACGGACCAATGGGTGTGTTCGAAATGCCAAACTTTGCAAAAGGTACAATTGGTGTATGTGAAGCTATCGCTCACCTAGAAGGTGCTACTACTATTATCGGTGGTGGAGATAGTGCGACAGCAGCTATTTCTTTAGGATATGCAGAAAAATTCTCACACATTTCTACAGGTGGGGGAGCTTCTCTAGAATACCTAGAAGGAAAAGTATTACCAGGAATTGATTCATTATCAAACAAATAATTTTTAAAACTCAAGGAGAGTAACATTATGTCAAGATTACCATTTATCGCAGGAAACTGGAAAATGAACAAAAACCCAGAAGAAACTAAAGCTTTTGTTGAAGCAATCGCTGGGAAATTACCATCAGCTGATAAAGTTGAAGCTGGTATTGCAGCTCCAGCTGTTGACTTAAGTGCATTACTTAGCGTTGCTGAAGGAACAGGATTAAAAGTTGCAGCTCAAAACTGTTACTTTGAAAATTCAGGAGCATACACTGGTGAAACTTCACCAAAAGTATTAGCTGAAATGGGAGTTAATTACGTAGTAATCGGTCACTCAGAGCGTCGTGAATATTTCCACGAAACAGATGAAGATATTAACAAAAAAAGCAAAAGCTATTTTTGCAAATGGTTTATTACCAATCATCTGCTGTGGTGAAACACTTGAAACTTACGAAGCAGGAAAAGCTGCTGAATTCGTAGGAGCTCAAGTAAAAGGTGCTTTAGCTGATTTAACAGCTGAACAAGTAGCGTCATCAGTTATCGCTTACGAGCCAATCTGGGCTATCGGAACAGGAAAATCAGCTACTAAAGAAGATGCACAAAAAAATGTGTAAAGCTGTTCGTGATGTAGTTGAAGGACTATACGGAAAAGAAGTTGCTGAAAAAGTTCGTATCCAATACGGTGGTTCAGTAAAACCTGAAAACGTAAAAGAATACCTATCATGCCCAGACGTAGATGGAGCATTAGTAGGTGGAGCTGCTTTACAACCAGAATCATTCTTAGCTCTTTTAGAAGGCGGAAAATTAGATTAGGTTTAGCAATTTTTAAAAAATTGTAGTATAATAGAAATATAAATTAAACAACAAGGAGAAAATTAATGTTAGCAAAAACATTTGATATTATCGCAGAAGTATATGCAAGAGAAGTTTTAGATTCACGTGGAACCCAACTGTAGAAGTTGAAGTAACAACTGAATCAGGAGCGTTTGGACGCGCACTAGTACCATCAGGAGCATCAACTGGACAATACGAAGCAGTTGAATTACGTGATGGAGACAAAGGTCGTTACTTAGGTAAAGGTGTAACTAAAGCTGTAACTAACGTTAATGAAGAAATTGCACCATTATTAGAAGGTAAATTCGACGTATTTGATCAAGTAGGAATTGACTACGCTATGATCGAATTAGATGGAACTGAAAACAAAGGACGTCTAGGAGCTAACGCTATCTTAGGTGTATCTTTAGCAGTAGCACACGCTGCAGCTGATTCTTTAGGAGTACCTCTATACAGATACTTAGGAGGAACAAACTCTAAAGAATTACCAACTCCAATGATGAACATCGTAAACGGTGGATCTCACTCAGATGCTCCAATCGCATTCCAAGAGTTCATGATCTTACCTGTAGGAGCACCTACATTTAAAGAAGCTTTACGTTGGGGAGCTGAAGTATTCCACAACTTAGCTAAATTATTACACAACCTGGTTTATCTACTGCAGTAGGTGATGAAGGTGGATTCGCTCCGACATTCGAAGGAACTGAAGATGCAGTTGAAACTATTCTAGCTGCAATTAAAGCTGCTGGATTAGAACCAGGTAAAGATGTATTCTTAGGATTCGACTGTGCATCATCTGAATTCTATGAAAACGGAGTATACAACTACGCTAAATTCGAAGGTGAAGGTGGAGCAGTTCGTACTTCAGCAGAGCAAGTTGATTACTTAGAAGAATTAGTAAACAAATACCCAATCATCACTATCGAAGATGGTATGGATGAAAACGACTGGGAAGGATGGAAATTACTTACAGACCGTATTGGTGACCGTGTACAATTAGTAGGGGACGACTTATTCGTAACTAATACTAAGAAATTATCACAAGGTATCGCACAAGGTGTTGGTAACTCAATCCTAATTAAAGTTAACCAAATCGGTACTTTAACTGAAACTCTAAACGCTATCGAAATGGCTAAACGTGCTCGTTACACAGCTGTTATTTCTCACCGTTCTGGAGAAACTGAAGATTCAACAATCTCAGATATCGCAGTTGCTACTAACGCTGGACAAATCAAAACAGGTTCTCTTAGCCGTACAGACCGTATTGCTAAATACAACCAATTATTACGTATTGAAGATGAATTAGATGCAACAGCTGTATACCCAGGTGAATTAGCATTCTACAACATCAAACGCTAATTAGTATAGAATAAATTTAAAAAGGTAAAAGTCTAAGACTTTTGCCTTTTTTCAGATTGTTGACAAAACGACCAAAATATCAATGAACGTATTGATGTTTTGGTCGTTTTTCAAAAAAATAAGCCTTATGGCTAAAGCATCAGTAGTATTAAGAGATAATTATATCTCTC
>CAKMQO010000189.1 GCA_927911695.1 uncultured Gemella sp.
TTGTCTTCAACTCCTAATACATCTATAAAAAAAGCTTTCTGCTCTAGGTATTTCATACCCAACTAACTGCAATTATCTGATTTTTTTATAGGGTGATATCTGAATTTATCACTAGCACTAATAATTGCTGTATCTAAGTCAATTACTTTAGCTTTAAATTTAAATCTTTTTTCAATTTCCATTCTAAACAATTCTTTATCACGCTTTTCTAAAGGTTTAATCTTACCTTGCTTATCCCTAATTTCGATAACATCTGTTAGTTCATTATATGCTATAGGTGTAATAGATAAGATAATTTTTTCAAGGTTTTCTAAGGTTTGAATGACTTTACCTTTTTCATCTGTTGTAATTTCTAAACTAGCGTTAGTAAGAGCATTAGAAATTTTTATTTTCTGTTGAGTTTTCTGAAACTTACCTAAGAATGTATATTTATTCTTGAAATAATCAACATTGCCATTAGCTCGGGTTATTTCTCCGTTAAGTTCATTTAAGTTGTTTACTTTCCATTCATCATTATTTAAAGCTAACAACTCCATACACTCGATAGCTGTATCGTATTCTATTTCACCACTCACAACACTTTTAGCTATTACAGTTAAGCATGATAGGTAATAATCATTTCTTTCTTGTAGTTTGTCCTGTTCATTCTCTATATACTTTTCCATGATTGAAATGGCTTGATTATGTGAAACTTTAGTAAAGTTTTGGATAGGTTCGCTAGTATATTTAGTGACAACTTTCTTTTCTTCTTGTACTGGATAAGGGGTAGCATGGTTTATTATAGGTTTATATTCACAACCATTTATAATTAATGGTAAACCTTGAATTTGAATATATTTAAAACTTGCTGTATCGGGTTCTACTCCTATTAAATCAACTATACTTTTTTATTGTAGCTTTATACTCTTGTTCATTCATACCTTTTGAAGTATCTACTATCAATCTGAAACGTGGATGTATTTTTGTGTATGATACTGATTTATAGATCATATATGAGTAATTAGCTAGTTTAGATTGAATTAGGTTGTAAAACTCCTCTGTATCTAGTGATAGATATTCATAATCTAGTACTGCAAGTTGTTTATTATGAAAATCTTTTGTTTTTGTTCCTAATTTACCATTTACCTTATCAAATTTACCTATTAAAAAATATTCTGCTTTTTGTTTTATCTCATTACATTGAGTTAGATAATAATAATCTTGTTCGTTGAATTTTAATTCAAAGTTCTTTTCTTTAGCTTTCTTTATCAGTTCTGATTTATATTTCTCTACTTGTTCATTTGATACAATAGGTAAATCAAAGTTTTTAGGTTGATACCTCGTTAATATCTCAAACGGTTTAAAGTTGCTTTGTATTTCTTCTCTCACTACTGCATTAAAGCCTGTTTGTTTATAAAGGTAGTATTCATTCAAATTACATCACCTCTTTTAATGCTTCTTTAACTTTGTCTAGTTTTTCATAACATAAAATAGATAATTCTTCAGATGTATTGATAGCTATAGCATTAGTTAAAATACGTAAATTGTTTCCGTCGTTTACTTTATCCCAATACTTGAGTAATTCTTTACTACTTATTGTTGAATTTTTTAATTCATCAGGTGTTAGTACCTTAATTACGTTTGTATGAGTTGCTAATAACTCCATTGAAAGCTGTAGACTTGTCAACCTTTGTTCTAGTTCCTCTATATTTTTTATGATTTCTGATTTATCCATTTTTATTATCTCCTTTCGCTTATTAACTTCTTTGATATGTGCTAGATATATTATTTTTTAAATAGTGTTTTCTTTCAAAAACTTGTTTACTTCACTTTCAAGATAAATGTACTGTCTACCAACTTTAGTTGGTCTTAAACCACGTTTATTTAGGTCTGATAAGGTATCAACTCCAATTCCTAAGGTTTCACATAGTTCTTTTTGGTTGTATCGTTTATCTTGCTTTATTTCGTCTTGTAAGATATCTTTGACTATCTCACGTACTGCATTTATCATTTCTTGTTCAAATTCTTCACTAAACATATAATCACGCTCCTTTAATAAATGCTATCCATTATCATAGCTACTAAATATATAAATGCTGTTATGATTGGTATGAAAACTAATGCACAACAAAAAGTATTAATGTATAGATCTTTGTTTTCCATTTTGTTAAGTCCTTTCTTATGGTATAATGTAAGAAAGTATTTTTGTTAATACTTGTCTTTAACCTTTTAAGTAGTCTGATTTGGTCGTTGGATACTTGAAAGGTTTTTTATTCATTAGTTAATGTGAACACTTCAGTTAATTCAATCTGTAAGGTATCACATATCTTTTTAGCAACTCTAGGGCTTGCCATTTGTGTATTATTAAATACATTCATTAAAGTTTGATAACTTAAACCGCTAGCACGTCCAAAAGATGTTTTATTATATCCTTGTACTGCAAGTAGTTCTAATAATCTTGATGTATTTACTTTGAATTTCATAAAAACGACCTCCTTTATTTATTTTCTATATTTTTTATTTGTAAAACGTACAACTTTATGAACGTTTTATATTTGAATAGTACCATTATTTTTTATGTTTGTCAAGAATAAAAATAAAAATAATGTATAATTTGTTTGATTTTTGTTCAACTTATGATACAATATATTTAATTATTAAACAAAATAGAGGTAGATTATGATAAAAAATAACTTCAATACACTCATGGCGGAACGTCAACTTAAGATAACAAGAGTATCTAACGATACAGGTATTTCACGTACTACTTTAACTGCATTGAGTCAAGAAATGAGCAAGGGCGTTCAATTAGACACTCTAAATACTTTATGTACCTATTTTAATATTACACCTGGTGAATTTTTCGACTACTTACCTTTTGATTTAGAGTATAATATTGAACAGGATACAGAAGAGGAAGAAGTTCCCGATAGTGAAGACGGTATAGAATATACAACTAGTTGCGATTATATTCTATTTATTAACATGAAAGGGAAAAATCAAAACAAAACTTTTGAAATAAAAATCAATGTAGAAAAAACATATAATCTTACTAATCCTATTGATGGCAACTTATATGAAATATTAAAATTTGATATCAATAATATCGATATTATCATAGTTGGCAATCCTGAAGCATTATCATTTATTGAATTACTTAAAGGGCTTTCTGCAAGTTGGCAAACAAAGATACAATTAGATATTTTATTGTTTTTAAGTACTTATTTTTCTAAAGAAGATAACTTAAATAATGCTACTAGGTCTGTAACTGGAAGATTTGATTTATCAGGATATTTTCAACTATCAACCAATAGTTAACAGTTACCTACCATTCAAGGAGCAGTATAGTTTAACTGCATTGTTTTATAAACAGAAAAAAAGCACCAGTAAAATAATTACCAGTGCTTAAGGATCTAATAAAAAATGAATAATTTGTAACGATGTTACAACAAATAGGATTTATTTACACCTATATTATACCATATAAATGCTGTAATATCAAGGTTTTATGCACTTACTTAAAATATAAAACTATTTAAATGGCTTCTAAGCGTTCTAATTATTAAAAGGTGTAATTACATTACCTAACCTTTAAAAGTCTTACCACGTCCATTATATGAGGTGGTTTTTAAAATCATTTATTAATTTCTTTGATATGTGCTAGATAGAAAGGAAATAATAAAAATGATTAAAGAATATACTAAAAAATCAGACGGAAAAAAATATTATATGGTTAAAGTCTATTTAGGAAAAGATGAAATTAGCAAAAAGGATAGATATACAACAAGACGTGGTTTTAAAACTAAAAAGAAGCTTTACTATGTGAAGCAAAACTTAAAACAGATGTAGCAAATAATGGTTTATTAAATAATGAGATTACAACATTTCAAGAATTATATAATTTATGGTTTGAGGGATATAAACACACTGTAAAGGAAAATAGTTTAATAGTATCAGAACATGTATTTAAAGTTATTCTTTCTGAATTTGGTTCACTGCAATTGAAAAAGATAACAATACCTTATTGTCAAAAAGTTTTAAATAAATGGTTTAAAGAATATAAGACTTATAAAAAACTAAAGTCGTATGTTGTGAATATGTTAAACTTTGCTATTGAATTACGTATAATTACAACAAATCCAATGGCAGTTACTAAGACACCTAAGCAAATTCAAGAAATTAAAGACAACAAGGAAATTTATTATACTAAAGATGAATTAAAAAAGTTCTTTGAGTTAATGCAAGAAACAGAAGAATTTTATACAGTTGTGATGTTTAGACTATTAGCTTTTACAGGTTTAAGAAAATGTGAAGTATTAGCTTTATTATGGTCTGATATAGATTTAACAAACGGTACAATTAATGTAAATAAAACACTAGCATATAATAAAAATTATGAATTAGTACCACAAACTCCAAAAAGTAAAGCTAGTATTAGAAAAATTAGTATAGATAATAAAACATCACTAATGTTAAGAAAGTGGAAACTTGAACAAAAACAATTGTTATTGAAACTAGGTTTTAATACTAACAAGAAAGATCAAGCTTGTTTTACAAATTTAGCAACTAATGAATACTTTAGAAAAAATTATCTTAATTACAGGTTAGACGCTATTTGTAAACAGCATAATCTAAAAAGAATAAAGATACATGGTTTCAGACACACACACTGTAGTTTGCTGTTTGAAAGTGGTGTTACTATTCAAGAGGTACAAGAAAGATTAGGTCACTCAGATATAAAAGTTACTATGAATATCTATGCACACGTAACAGAAAAACAAAAAGAAGAAGTCGGGAAAAAATTTGCAAAGTATGTAAATTTCTAATAAACATGGTCAAAACATGGTCAAAGCGTAAAAAAAGAAAGCCCCGTTACTAATGTAATAGGGCTTTTAAGCTTCTTCTTATTAACGTACTTCTTTAATACGAGCAGCTTTACCACGTAAGTTACGTAGGTAGTATAATTTAGCACGTCTACTTTACCTTTACGTACAACTTCAATTTTTTCAACTTTTGGAGTGTGAACAGGGAATGTTCTTTCAACACCAACACCGTTTGAAATTTTACGTACAGTATAAGTAGCAGAGATTCCTCCACCACGACGTTTTGATAACTACTCCTTCGAATTGTTGGATACGCTCACGTCCACCTTCAACGATACGAACGTGTACTCTTACTGTATCCCCAGCTTTAAATTC
>CAKMQO010000190.1 GCA_927911695.1 uncultured Gemella sp.
AGAAATGTATCCAGGTGGAGAAAACGATAGATATCTTGAAGTATGGAACGTAGTATTCAGTCAATACAACCACAATGCTGACGGTACATATACAGAACTTCCTGCGAAAAACATAGATACAGGGATGGGATTAGAAAGAATTGTTTCTGTATTACAGGATGTTCCAACTAACTTTGATACAGACTTATTTATCCCGATTATTAGAGAAATTGAAAAACTTTCAGGTGCTAAATACGGTGTAAATGCAGATCAAGATGTAGCTTTCAAAGTTATCGCTGACCACATTAGAACAGTGGCATTTGCAATAGCTGATGGAGCTTTACCATCAAATGAAGGTCGTGGATATATCTTAAGAAGATTACTACGTCGTGCTGTAAGATTTGCGAAAGTTTTAGGTTTAAACAACTCATTCATGTATAAACTAACTGATGTAGTAGCTGAAATTATGGAAGACTATTATCCAAACGTTAAAGAAAGTGCAAACTTTGTTAAAGATGTAATTCTTAAAGAAGAAGATAGATTCCATGAAACGCTTCATGAAGGTGAAACAATCTTAAATAATATCGCTAAAGAAGTTAAAGATACTACAAAAGTTATCTCAGGGAAAGATGCATTCAAACTTTATGATACATTTGGTTTCCCAATTGAATTAACAGAAGAGTATGCTGAAGAATTAGGTTTAACAGTAGATATCGATGGATTTAATGAAGAAATGGAAAAACAAAAAGAGCGTGCTCGTTCTTCACGTCAAGATGATTCTTCAATGCAAGTACAATCTGACTTATACAGTAGAATAGTAGGAGATAGCGAATTTACAGGATACACTAACCTTACAGATGAAGGTAAAGTACTAGCAATAGTTGATAAAGAAGACAATCTGTTAGAAAACTATAAAGGTGAAGAAATTGTAAAAGTTGTATTTGAAAGAACTCCATTCTACGCTGAAAGTGGAGGGCAAGTTGCTGATAAAGGTTTAGTAACAGGTGAAGGATTCAAAGCTGAAGTTGTTGATGTTAAGAAACTTCCTGACAAACGTCACATTCACTTTGTAAAAGTAGTAGAAGGTGAATTAGTAGTTGGAAAAGAATACAAACTAGAAGTTAATAGACCTTACAGATTAAATGTTGAGAAAAACCATACTGCAACTCACTTATTAAATGAAGCGCTTCGTCATGAAGTTGGATCTCACATTAAACAAGCTGGTTCTTTAGTAACTGATGAAAAATTACGATTCGATATTACTCACTTCGCTCCGCTTACAAAAGAAGAAATTGAAAAAGTTGAGCAAGAAGTAAACAAACAAATTTGGAATGCGTTAGAAATCAAAACAGAAGAAATGCCTATCGCTGAAGCAAGAAAACTTGGTGCTCAAGCATTATTCGGTGAAAAATACGGAGATGTTGTACGTGTTGTTTCTATTGGAGATTACTCTATCGAATTATGTGGAGGAACTCACAATGCTAACAGTGCGGAAGTTGGAATCTTCAAGATTGTATCTGAATCAGGTGTAGCTGCAGGGTTCGTAGAATTGAAGCTTTAACAGGGAAAGCTGCATACGAATATCTAAGAGAACAAGAAGAAACTTTACGTTCTGTTGAAAAATTAACAAAAGCTAATGCGTCAAATGTAGTAGAAAAAGTATCTGCATTACAAGCCGATATTAAGAAACTATCTAAAGAAAAAGAAAGTTTACAACAAAAAATTGCTAATGCTGAATTAAATAATTTAGTAAATAACATTAAAGAAGTTAATGGAGTTAACGTATTAACAAGTGTTGTTGAATCTGAAAATATGAATCACTTAAAACAACTTGTAGACAACGCTAAGTCTAAATTAGAGAACTATGTTATTGCCTTTGCTTCAGTAAATGAAGATAAAGTAAACTTCGTTGTAGCTGTAGATAAAGCTATTACTGATAGATACAATGCTGGAAAACTAGTAAACGTTCTAGCTACAGTATGTGATGGACGTGGTGGTGGACGTCCAGATATGGCTCAAGCAGGAGCTAAAAATAAAGACAATATCGATAAAGCATTCAATGAATTATTAGCTAATATTTAATTACTAATACATAAATCATAAGGAAGGGATTACCCAGATAAAATAGTATTTTTAACAATAACTATTTTGAGGTAATCTCTCCCTTTTTCTCTGAAAATATGGTATAATTAATAGGATTATTATGGACAAATAATAATTTAATATTAGATTGTTTTTTAATATTAAATATAATTTTGGAGGATAAGTAAATGGAAAACAAAAAAATTAGGAAAAGTAGAAATTAACCCAAGCGCTTTAGAAGTTATTGCTAATATTGCAACAACTGAGGTAGAGGGTGTTTCTAAATTATTAGGAAAAAAAGTATATTCACGTGGAGTTGAATTAGAATTTGCAGGTACAGAATTAATTATTGATGTGTATTGTAACTTAAAAGCTGGATATTCAGTAACTAAAACAGCAAGAAAAAATTCAAGAGAATGTTAGAAATTCTATTTTTAATATGACAGAAATTAGTACTAAAACTGTAAATGTTAATATTATAGGAATTGATTTTTAATTTAGGAGATATAAATGAAGAGTAGACACGAACTTAGAGAAGCAGTTTTTAAAATTTTATTCCAAGTAGAAAATACGGAATTAGATTTTATAGAACTTTTAGATTTAGAACAAGAAGAAATCTCAACTAGTATTTATGTTAATAGAACATTAACAGAAATACTAGAAAAAAAAGAAGAAATTGATGAAATTATTCTAATAATTAAAAGATTGGAAATAGAACGTCTTTCAAAAATGGATAGACAGATTTTACGTATTTCTGCATATGAAATACTATATAGTGATATTCCTTATAAAGTTTCAATTAACGAAGCTGTTGAACTTTCTAAAAAATATAGTGAAAAAGATGAAAGTTATAAGTTTATTAATGGAGTATTAAAAGGTATTGTAGAAAACTCAACAAAATAAGAGGTAAAGTTAGATGGAAGAAAAGACGTATCTAACCGTTACAGCATTAAATAAATATATTGAACGTAAGTTTAAATTAGATCCATATTTAGGTGAGGTCTATATTAAAGGTGAAATATCAAATTTTAAGCCTCACGGAAATAATATTTATTTTTCAATAAAAGATGAAAATTCAGTAATTCGAGCAAATTGGTTTGGAGCAAGATCAAAAGACTTTAAAGATGGTGATACAGTACTAATAAAAACTAAGGTTGATTTTTACCTGAAGCGTGGTGAAGTAAACCTAGTTGTTCTTGATATGAAAAAAGATAGAATAGGAGAACTGTATCAGAAGTTTTTAGAGTTAAAAGAAAAACTTGAGAAAGAAGGATTGTTCTTACCTCAATATAAAAAAAGAATCCCAAGCTTCAGTCAAAATATAGCGGTAGTTACTGCGAAAACAGGAGCTGCAGTACAAGATATTACAAGAACCATTCAAAGACGATTTCCTATTGCTAAAATTAATATTTATTCAACTCTAGTACAGGGTGAGAATTCAGTACAGGATATAGTTAAAAATATTAAATTAGCTGATGATGGTACTAATGATGTTATCATATTGGGTCGTGGTGGAGGATCAATTGAAGATCTTTGGAGTTTTAATACTGAAGAAGTAATTAGAGCTATTTTCAACTGTACAACACCAATTGTCACTGGAATTGGACACGAAACAGATACTACTCTTGCTGATTTTGTTTCAGATAGAAGAGCGTCAACGCCAACTGCGGCTGCAGAATTAGTAACACCGAATATTGAGGATATAAAAAAATAGAATATCGTTTAATTATGATAAATTAACAAATACTATTAATTATATTATACAAACATATAAAACTAGAGTTCTTAACAGTGAAAATAATCCATATTATAAAAATTATTCAAAAGTTTTCCTTGAGTATAATAATAGAGTCGAATTATTAGAAAAAGAACTAAATAAATCTTTACAAATATTTGTTAAAGATAAACAGCATGTATTGAAAGCATCAACTGAGAAATTTTTAAATATTGATCTGTTAGGAAAATTTAAAGAAAACTTTACAAATGAAATAAATAAATTAGAGGCTAATTCACCGTTGAATATTATGAAAAAAGGATATTCTGTGGCTTTCTTGGGTGATAAAAAAATTACGACAGTAAAAGAAATTAATACTGGTGATGAAATATCAGTACAACTTGTAGATGGTAGTCTTGAATGTAAAGTAAATAATATATCCGATAAAGGAGTTAAGTAATGAGTAAAGAAAATTTTGAAACAAGTTTAATGAATTTGGAAAAAAATTGTTGCTGAATTAGAATCTGGAAAGTTATCATTAGAAGATTCACTGGAAAGATATAAACAAGGAATAGATTTAATAAAAAACTGTAATGCATTAATTGAGAATGCTGAAAAAGAAGTAGCGAAATTAACTAAGGATTTTAAAGACAATGAATAATTTTAAACTTTTCATAGAAACTAATAAAGATAAATTAAATGCTTTTGCAAAAGATTATGTAGAAAAACTAGAGATGCCAGATATTTTAAAAGAATCAATAACTTATTCTTTGGTTAATGATGGAAAGAAAATTAGGCCTTTATCTTTCCTATATTTACTAAAGTATTACGGAATAGATTATAGTAAATATTTTGATATAGCATTAGCTATTGAGTTAGTTCATACATATTCGTTAGTTCACGATGATTTACCAGAGATGGATAATGATGATTATCGTTGGGGTAAACATACTAATCATAAAGTTTTTGGACAAGATGTTGCGGTACTTACAGGGGATGCAATGTTAACATTAGCTTTTGAAGTTCTTAGTGATGCAGGTGTCACTCCAGAATTGAAGGTAAGATTAATTAAACAATTTGCCAATTATTCTGGTGCAATGGGAATGATTGCAGGGCAGATTTATGATGTTAAACAAAAAAACTATGATGTTGATGCCGACTACTTAAGAAAAATGCATAGTTTAAAAACAGGGCGTTTAATAGAGTTACCACTAGATTTTGCTTGTTTAGTAGCAAATAAACTTGAAGATTATGATAATGTTAAAGAATTTGGTCAACAACTAGGTATTGCTTATCAGATAAAAGATGATATTCTAGATTATTATGGTGATTTTGAAAAATTGTAAATTACCTAGTGATGAAGATATGATTACATACCTTAGTTTCTATGGAATTGAAGAGTGTGAAGAATTATTAAAACAACATACATTTAATGCTATAACTGTAGCAAAACGTCTAAATAATAATTTGCTTGAAGATTTCGCTAATTATTTATTAAAACGAGATAAATAAAATAGATAATAAAAGATATCTTAGAAACAAACACGTTTTCTAGGATATCTTAATTTTTGGATATTAACTAAAAACCACGAAAGTTTAGGGGTAAACTTCGTGGTTTTTTACAGTAATAATATTAGTTTAACTTTAGGGCTTAGGATACTCGTAAACTAATATATTTAAAATGTTGGCTGTAGATTACTGGCACAAACATGAGGATTACTTATTAATTGTAAAACTAAAAGTAGTTTGCTTCTACAGTTGACAAATTAATACTGTATTTTTTGATATAATCAAAAATTGAGTCCTAATTTCAACCCTAAACATAAAGTAAAATACTTTACATAATTATTATACTAAAAAAAAATAATAAATTTAAAGTATTTGTGTAAATTTTATCAATGAAAATGTTTTTATTTTAATTTTCAAGTTTATAACTTTTATAAATATTGATTTAATGATAAAATTAACTAAAAGATTATAAGAATTTTGTAAGTGGAGTTGTAACTTTATGAAAGTATTAATAGCGGTAAATGAGTTTAAAGGTTCGTTATCATCACTAGAAATTGCAGAAATTATTTCTAACAAATTAAATAGAAATTATGATGATATCACTACACTTATTCAACCGATTGCAGATGGTGGAGATGGATTTTTAGCATTATTTAAGGGTTTTGAGAGAATGAAATTTAAAACCATTAATGCAGCACGTCAAGAATGTGAAGTAAACTATCTGTTAGATGCTAAAAGGAAAGAAGCAGTTATTGAGGTTGCTGAAGTAATTGGTCTTAAGCATCTTAAAGATATTCAGAAAGATCCGTTTAAAACATCTACTGTTGGTTTAGGAAGATTAATTTCGTTTTTACTTAAAAAAGGAATTAATCATTTTATAATTGGATTAGGTGGCAGTGCAACTAATGATTGTGGAATTGGTATGTTAAGTGAACTAGGTATACAGTTTACTGATAAAAACGGAAATTTTTGTAAACATGGTATTGATGATTTAATGAAAATTGACAAAATTGATTTAAGATTTATTAATGATAAATTTAAAACTGCCAAGTTTACTATAATAAGTGATGTGAATAATCCCCTTATAGGAATAAATGGAGCTACTTATGTTTATTCCAAACAAAAAGGACTCTCTGAGAGCAAATTTCAAGAAGTAGATAAGTATGTTGAAAACTTTGCGAATATTGTAAGTAACGTAGTGGAGAAAAACAGTATTTTTAATGGGGGTAGTGGTGCAGCTGGTGGATTAGGTTTGCTTTTATGTCTTTTAGTAATACGACGCTTCAATCAGGTTCAGAATTTATGATTAAATACTTAAAGTTAGAAGAAATTATACAAGAAATTGATATCGTTATTACTGGAGAAGGAAAATTAGACAAACAAAGTTTTATGGGAAAAGCTCCGATTGAAGTTGCTAAACTAGCTAAAAAGTTTAATAAAAAAGTTATCTTTTTAGCTGGAAATATTCTAGATGAAGAATTATCTGAATTAAATGAAGATGATAAAAAATTAATTGACGCTTCGTTTTCGATTCAAAGAAGATTTATGTCATTAAATACTGCAATGGATAAAAAAGTTTCTAAACAAAACCTAGAAAATACAATTGTTCAAATATTTAATATATTGGAGTTTAATAATGGATAAAAAGAATAACATACTAATGGGAATATTCTGTATAATATTGTCAGGATTTGGTTTTTCATTGATGGCGTTATTTATAAAATTAGCAGGTGATTTACCTTCCATGCAGAAAGGTTTTTTTAGAAATATTATAGCCGTTGGAATTTCATCAATTCCGTTAATAAAACATTGGAAAAATATAAACCTACCTAGTAATAAGGTTTCTTGGAGTGTTTTAATCTCAAGAAGTATTTTTGGTACGATAGGCTTAGTATTTAACTTTTATGCAATTTCTCATATTAGTCTTGCTGATTCTACTATCATACAAAAATTTTCACCGTTTGTAATAATTATTTTATCGTATATCTTTTTTAAAGAACGAATGACAAAATTCCAATTTATAGCAATTGTTATAGCATTTATCGGAGTTGGATTTATTATTAAACCAACAGGTGATGGATTAATAAGTACAGGAGCTCTAGCAGCATTACTTGGGGCATTTTGTTCTGGTATTGCATATACTTGTGTAAGGTATTTAGGTACTCATAATGTTTCGGGTGAATTTATAATATTCTTCTTTTCTTCATTATCAACAATATTACTATTACCTTATCTTATTTTCGATTATAGAGTAATGACATTGTATCAACTATCAATGCTAATATTAGCCGGTGCTTCTGCTACAATTGGTCAATATGGAGTGACATTTGCGTATAAGTATGCAGCGGCAAAAAATATATCAGTGTTTGATTATTCGCAAGTATTGTTTTCGGGAGTTTTAGGATTTATATTTTTTAGCGAGTTACCAGACTTGCAAAGTTTAATCGGATATATTATAGTTATTTCAGTAGGAATAATTTTAGTGATAAAAAGTAAATAGTGAGGTGTAATTATGAAAAGAAAAAGAATTGAAATAATGACGATAGCGTTCATTATTCTATGTACAGTTGTACTTTATGTTATTCATAATAATAAGATTGTTTGGTTTAATAAAAATTCAAAAGATGAAAATAAGAGTACAAATGTGTTGAAAACAGAAAATGTAGCTAATGCAAGAGATGGTATTAAGGGGGTAACGCAACCTTATCCATTTATTACTAATCCAAGTGGAGTTGAGAATAATCTACTTCAAAATGCTAACGGTAGTCTTATAGGACAATTAATTTACTTACAAAGAGAAAATCTTCCAGAAGCTGAACAAAAATTACTAGTTAATAATAAAGATGCTACACAATATGTACTTGGTTATCTTGCTGGTCAAGAAGCAACACCGTTTGAACAAGGAGAAACAGTTGAAATTAATAGGAAGTTTCCTTACTATATCCAATGGGATAAACGTTGGGCTTATGATAAATTAGGTGGCACAAACGTGGCTATAGGTGGTTGTGGTCCAACTTGTGTAGCTATGGCACTTAGTGGAATATTAGATGATAAATCAATTACACCAAAAAACATTGCAGAAAAAGAAGATGCTAGCGGATACTTTACAGATGCGGGTACAAAATGGAGTTTCTTCGATTATATTGCTAAAGAATATGGAGTAAAATCAACTGGAGTACCACTTAATGAAGAAGCAATGAAATCTGTTTTAAGTAAAGGAAATCCTATTATCGCTTCTGTGCATCCAGGTAAATTTACAACTGTTGGACATATTATTTTGATAACTGGAGTAGACAACGAAGGAAAATTTATAATTAATGATCCAAATAGTTATACGAGAACACTAAAAAAATGGTCATATGATGAATTAAAAACTGAAATAGTAGCTATGTGGGAATTTTCTAAATAAATTATACAGATAAATCCTCGAATTTCAAATGAAATTTGAGGATTTATTTTTTTATAAACAGGAGTGTATAACTAGAGAGCGTTCGAACCAATAATTTGATAAAACATGTGAAAACCTTTATAATAATACTTATGTAATTTGCGATAATTTACGTTTTATATGATTAAATCGCAACAAATATAAAAGATGGAGGAAATAAAATGTCAGTTCTTGATATAAAAAATCTAGAAGTATCAATTAAATGAAAAACAAATATTAAAAGGACTTAATTTAGAAATTAAATCTGGTGAGATACATGCCGTAATGGGACCAAATGGTGCAGGTAAATCTACTTTAGCGTCAGCTATTATGGGTCACCCTAAATATGAAGTAGATGGTGGAAGTATTTTATTAGATGGTGAAGAAGTATTAGAAATGGAAGTTGACGAAAGAGCTCGTGCTGGTCTATTCCTAGCAATGCAATATCCATCTGAAGTACCAGGAGTACCAACTTCAGAATTTATTAAATCTGCAATTAATGCACAACGTGAAGATAGTATTCCTTTAATGCAATATATTAAAAAAATTAGACAAGACTATGGAATTTTTAGAAATGGATCTAAAAAATGTCTCAACGTTATGTAAATGATGGTTTCTCTGGAGGAGAAAAGAAACGTAACGAAATATTACAAATGATGATGTTAGAACCAAAATTTGCTATTCTAGATGAGATCGACTCTGGATTAGATATCGATGCTTTAAAAATCGTATCAAAAGGTGTTAATAAAATGCGTGGAGAAAACTTCGGTTGCTTAATTATCACTCACTATCAAAGATTATTAGATTATATTGAACCAGATTTTGTACACGTACTTATGGACGGGAAAATCGTAAAATCAGGTGGACCTGAACTAGCACTTCGTTTAGAAAAAGAAGGTTATGACTGGTTAAAAGAAGAGGTTTAATATGGAGAATAATAAATTAAAACTAAGTATTAAAACTTTACAAAGCATCTTTTCTAACACTAAAGAACCTGCTTGGTTTTTAAATACTAGAAAATTAGCTTTATATAAGAGTTATACGCTACCTTTTCCAAAATTAGAATCTATGGAGTTAGAAAGATGGAACTTATTTAATGTTGATTTTTCAACTCTAAGATTAGAAAATAAAGGAAATGTAGAAATAGCTGAATATGGTATTAATAGCGATGATTTTGCTGTAGTTCAAAAGAATAATACTATTGTACATATCAATATTCCAGAGAAATATGCTGATAAAGTAGTGATTAAAGATATTTTCACTGCAATGAATGATGATCACATTAAAGATAGTTTTATGAGTGTTGTTGACTATGCTGAAAGTAAAGTAACAGCTGTTCACTATACACTATTAAATTCTGGATTATTTATTGATGTTAAGGATAATGCTGTAATTGAAGAACCGCTTCAATATATCGTGATTTCTGATAAAGAACAAAGTTTATTCAACCATGTAACTATTCAGGTTGGAAATAACGCTAAATTTAATTTTATTGAAAACTACGTAAATAACCAAAAAGACGATAAGGCACCTTTCAGTTTAGTATCTGAAGTAGTTGCACATGAAGGAGCACAAATTAACTACAGTTCAATTACGAACCAACCAGGTGAAAAACGTGGAACTATTTTACGTCGTGGTTTAACTTATAGAGATTCATTAATTAACTGGAATGTAGCTGCAATGGATGAGGCAGATGTATATCACGATAATACAACGAACATTCTAGGAGATGGATCTGAAGCTAATCTTAAGATTGTAACTCTAGGAGTTAAAGAACAAAAAACTTACTTTAATAGTGAAGTAGTTAACCAAGGCTTAAGTAGTAAAGGTGATATCTTACAACATGGAGTACTATTAGATAAATCACATATAGTATTTAACGGTGTTGGATTTATAGTAAAAGGTGCAACAGGTTCTAATGCTTATCAAAGTTCAAGAATGCTGACACTTTCTTCTGAAGCAAAAGCAGATGCAAACCCAATGCTTTTAATCGATGAGAATGATGTTATGGCCGGTCATGGTGCGTCGTTAGGTCGTATTGATGAAGAACAATTATATTATCTACAAAGTAGAGGTTTAACTAGAAAAGAATCTAGCAGATTATTAGTTCACGGATTCTTATCTCCGGTTATCTCAGAATTAACAGTAGATAAAATTAAAGAACTTGTTACAGTGCTTATTGATGAAAAAATTAACAACAACGAGAGTGAATAATGATGATAGATTTTAGTAAATATAGAGAAGATTTTCCTATATTAAAAAGAAAGATATCAGGAAATAATTTGATATTTTTTGATAATGGAGCCACTACTCAAAAGCCTAATCAAGTAATTGATGCTATTACAGATTACTATAAAAATTATAATTCAAATATTCATAGATCTGTTTATACCCTAGGTAATGAATCAGAGAAAATATACGAAGAGTCTAAAGAGTTAGTTAGAGAGTTTATAAATGCAAGTAGTTATGAGGAAATAATCTATACTAGTGGAACTACTGAAAGTTTAAATTTCACTGCTAGAATTTTAGAACAGGATGTTAGTGAAGGAGATGAAATTATCCTTACTTACATGGAACATCATGCTAATATTATTCCTTGGCAGCAACTAGCTAAACGAAAAAATCTTGTTCTTAAGTATTTAGAATTAGATGAAGAAGGAAGAATAAGTATTAAACAATTAGAAGAATTTATTACAGATAGAACTAAAGTTGTATCAATGTGTCATGCTTCTAATGTATTAGGTAATATTAATCCGGTTTATGAGATTGGCGAATTTTTAAAAGATAAAGATATTTATTTTGTAGTAGATGCTGCACAATCTGTTCCTCATTTAAAGATTGATGTTCAAAAAATGAACTGTGACTTTTTAGCCTTTAGTGCACATAAGATGTGTGGGCCTACTGGTATTGGAGTTCTATATGGTAAAAAAAAATCTATTAGAAAAAATTTGATCCAGTTGAATTCGGTGGAGGAATGATTGGTATTGTTGAAGACACTTCAGCAACATGGGCTATTCTTCCTGATAAGTTTGAAGCGGGAACACCTCTGCTTGCGCAAGCAGCAGGATTAGGAGCTGCTATTAAGTATTTAGATAGTATTGGCTTAGAAAATATTGAAAAGTATACTAAAGAACTTACTAGATATATGTATTCTGAACTTTCTAAAATAGATAATATAGAGATTTATGGAACAGAAAATATAGAAGATAGAGTTTCACTAATAACTTTTAACTTGGTAGGAGTTCACCCTCATGATTTAACAAGTTTTCTAGATGCTAAAGGTATTTGCATAAGAGCAGGGCATCAGTGTACTCAACTATTGTTAGGAAAGCTAGATACATATTCAGTAGCTAGAGCGAGTCTATATTTATATAATACAAAGAAGAGATAGATTTCTTTATTCAAACATTAAAAAGAAACGAAGGAGTTTTTTTGAAAATGAGTTTTAGTGATTTAAAAAGTTTA